>JBGTCC010000001.1:0-1910 GCA_041749055.1 Thermodesulfobacteriota bacterium
AGGTGGTGCCAACTCTAACTAGGTGTGCCTTGCGAATTCCGTTTGCCTGCAGAATACGCTGAACTGAAGCCCCATATCGCTGGGCGATCTGGATAACCGTCTCGCCGCGCTTTACGCGGTGATGGATGACTCGATCTTGCGATGCTTGACGCTGCGGCTGAGCCGAAGCGATCTGGCGCGGCGCTTTGTCCGGTGTTTGATAATTTGTTCGGGCGACTTCGAGGATCGGTTCGGCGGATCTGTCGGCAGGTAGCTTCACCCGGTAACCAGCCGGTAGTACACGAAGATTAGCCGACAGGGCCGGATTCCATTCCAAGAATTCCGCTTGGCTGAGACCGGTCGATTTGATCGCGGCGCCCAGCGATGTGTTGCTCGCCAAGGCTATTTCTTGAATCTTTCGCGGTGCGTCCTGTACGACGCCCGGAAAGTACTGATTGAAGTTCTGGCCAACTTCCACTGCGGCGAGGAACTCCGCATAAAATTGTTTCGCGGCAAAGCCCCAGTTGGGATGATTGTAGCGCTGAATCAAGTCAAGCAGATTGCTCGAACCTATTTCTGCCACGGCCCGAGCCATGCCGGCTTGGCCGTAGTTGTATGAAGTGACCGCCAAGGGCCAGCTGCCGAGAGCTCCATAGGCCTGATCCAAATAGGCGGCAGCGGCACGAGTCGATTCGAGTGGATCTCTGCGTTCGTCAATCTGCCGGTCGACGCGCATGTAGCTTTTACCAGTGGCGGGCATGAACTGCCAAATGCCCACGGCGCCGACGAAGGAACGGGCGCTTATGTCGTAGGAGGATTCGACCACCGGCAGGAAACACAGCTCGGGCGGCAAGCCGCGGTCGATAAACACTTGCTGCATCTGCGCGAGATAGCGGCCGGCGCGTTTCAAGCCGTCCCCAGTGCGGACGCGCACGCCGCGTTGGGCTTTGACGCGTTCGATGTCGACTCCGTTAGCGGCGGCGATGCGCGACCTTTCGCCGTCGATGAACTGGTTGGAGCGGCTCTCTTCACCGACCTCGACGACCTCGTAGATCTTGCTCATGTCGAGCGGATCGACGAAGACCAGTTGGCTGAAGCTGTATTGGGTAAAGATTTTTTTCCAGAACTCGACAGCGGGCTCCAGACCCGCCGGTACCGGAAACGGATTGGTCGCGGATTGGGTCCGCTGGGCCATTGCCGGAGCTGGCAGGAATGCCAGGTGAGATATAAAAAGTGTCAGTAGCCAAAGTGACAACTGTTTCATCGTCACCTCCTTTTTGTGCGAGTATTAAAGCGAGCAACCGACATGCCACCATGACAACCGTTTGACTAGTCGCATTCTAGAGAAGTTTCTTGATAGAAACAAACCGTTTTGAGCCATTTAGCAGACAGTTCTCAACTTTATGATTGGCGGCGCCGTTCGGATCATCAACCCGCGGCGGGCACGGCTGGCTGTTTATGGTCCTTTATTGCCCGCTATTTGACGGCAATGCCCAGGGTGACTATAGTGCGGCGAAATTTCTAACCCTGGTTTCAGAAGGCGGTTCACTTTGGATACCCCAACACTAGTTCCACTCGCGGAGGCGCTGCTGCGGGTGATTTTGGGCTGGCGCATGTTGATCAGCGGCATCAGCAACGTGGCCCGCTGGCCCAATCCGGTGACCACCGCCAGCATTCTCTTCCCCAATGGAGCGTTTTTTTTCGGATTCATGGCGACCTTTTTAATGGTCGTCGGCGGCTTCGGACTGGCGGCGGGAATTCAGACGCCGATCTGCGCGGCGATGATCGTGATTTTCTTGCTGCCGACCTTTGGGCTGCTTTGGCATTGGCTTAATGTCTTGCCAACCATGGTGGGGGTGGTCAAGGCGGGGATCGACGATGTAAAAGCCCAGGGCTAGTTTCGTTCCTTGGTTCGACTATCTTATGATGCC
>JBGTCC010000002.1:0-5232 GCA_041749055.1 Thermodesulfobacteriota bacterium
CGAGCGCGCTTTGATCGCTTTGAGCCCCAGGGAGCCATCCATGCCGTTGCCTGAGAGAATAATCGCGACAGCGCGTGGGCCGCGATCCGCCGCCAGCGAGGCGAAGAAAGCATCGATTGGCAGCCGCAAGCGCCTCGGCTCTGTGAGCATCTGCAGCCGCAGCATGCCATGGACGATCGTCATTGCGTTATTGGGCGGTATTACATGGATCCGGTTGGGCTCGACCTTCATGCTATCTTCGGCCTGGACGATCGCCATCTCGGTGTATTTTTTGAGCAGTTGGGGCAGCATGCTCGCATGGTTAGGGTCGAGATGAGGAATCAAGACGAAGCCCGCGCCGCTGTCGGCCGGCATGTTCGCGAACAACCCCTCGTAGGCTTTGAGCCCGCCAGCCGATGCGCCGATGCCGACGATTGAGAAAGGCTCGCTATTAATTTTAGAAAACGTGTTGCGCCGGTTTGGCTTAGCGCGCTGGCGAGATGAATTCCGCTTGGTAGATTCTTTTACCGCCATTCAAACCACCGTCAACCACAACCCACGGCCAGAGACAAATGTGGTGAGCCAAGGCCGCGTTGAACTACAGGGGTTTTCACTAGGGGGCGTTTAATTGCAATAATTAACCTGCATTAGGTTTATTAGCAAGAAATTAATTGGGGAATATATCGCCCCGAGCCGTCTAATCGCGCTAGTTTCCATCGTCAATCTTCGCTCCGCCATCCTCGACTCCATGCGCAGAGATTCGCAGCATAGAAGCAACGCCGGCTTCATCTGCCGTCACTCCGCGCCGCTCCGCCATCGAGAAACCGGAAACCAGTTCCACCCAGGCGCAACGCACCCAGGTTCGGCCTGGTTGTCATTTCGACCGCAGGGAGAAATCTCTTGTAGATCCCGCGCATTTGCTGACGGCATGGGCCGGGCGGGTTTGCCGCCTTGGCGTCTTTGCGGGAGATATTCCGAGCTATTTTATTGCGCCCTTTGCGACTCTGCCGCCCCTTCTAAAGATGCGGCATGATCTCCTTGGCGCAGATTTCTAAATGCTCGGTCTCGTCGAACATCGGATTGAAGACGATCTGTTGCGCGCCGGCTTTGACAATCTCCTGAATGATTTTCGTGCACTTGGCGGAGCTGCCCCAGATAGAAACCTTCGGACCGAGATCGGCGTTCTTGTAGCGCCGCGCAAACCATTCTCGAATACGCCGCTCGCCGCGCGCTTCGTCATTGTCGACGGCCATGTAAACGCGCTTAGCGAAATGAAACGTCGCCGGATCACGCTGCGCTTCCGCGAGCATGTCGCGTATGCGCGCCGACTCGCGAACGAACGATGCCGCAGACGACGACCCCGCACCCATCCAGCCATTGGCATACTTCACCGCGCGGCGCAGGGCGTTCTCATGATGACCACCGAAAATGATCGGCAGAAACGGCTTTTGCACCGGCTTGGGTTCCATCGAAACCTCGTCGAAATTCCAGTAACGCCCATGAAAGCTCGCCTTGGGCTCGGTCCAAAGGAGCTTTATGATCTGCACCGCTTCGCTGAAGCGCGTCACCCGTCCCTCGCGCGTGTAGCCGAAGACGTCTTCGTGAGAGCCCAAGTGACCGCCGCCCAGACCGACTCCCATCACCGCCCGCCCGCCGCTCATGACGTCCAAAGTCGAATAAGCTTTGGCCAACTGCACCGGATTGCGCAGCGGCAAGAGAATCACCGAAGTGCCTAATTTCAATTTCGTCGTGATAGCCGCGACGTAACTGAGCAGCGTCACCGGTTCGAGCATGGTGAAATCGCCGATAACCCGCTCCTGCAGCCACAAGCTGTCGAATCCCAAAGCCTCCGCCCGCGTCGCGAACTTGCGGATATGTTCCATGTCGGTAGGTCCGTCGAAAAAAACTTGCGGCAGTTCGATGCCGCAGGGAATCTGATTTGCCATGAAGTATCGTCTCCTTGATTAATAAACTTCCGTTTCACCACGAAGTAATCATGAGCTTGCGCTCGCCTACAGAGCATGAAATTGAATGGGTTTACCTCCACATGCTTCTCTCCCCGAGTCGTCATTCCCGCGAACGCGGGAATCCAGGTTTGTTCACCGCCGAATTAGCCTGGCTACCCGCTTTCGCGGGTATGACGGAGCCCGGGTGGCCTCGCGGTTGCGCAGATCATCCCGGCATATGTATTTTCGAAGGAGGCGTCGAAGGACACGAAGGTTTCGGAAGATTAACGTTCCGAACTTCGTGCTCTAGTGTCCTTCGTGGGATTCTGCTGAAGAACCCCCTTGTATTTTTTTGACTGACAACAGCAAGGGTTGGGCTGCGCGGTTTTTCATTATCGCGCATCGTAGTTATCAGAAAAAATGATCTTTGAACCCCTCACGCAGGGTTCATAGCCGCTATTTCGATTTGGAAAGCCAGCCGTTGTAAGTATCGTTTCACATTGCAGGCAGCACCCATGAGATAGTGTGATAGCCCGACCCGGTTGAACCCGCGATACTTGGTCCGTCGCAGCCCATGCCCGCGCACCAACTCGCTGTGGGTTCCCTCGATGCCGTTTCGTGGATGCATCGATTGCGAAAAGCCCTCCGCCCTCATTTGTTCGCGCCGCTTCTGAACCAGGTCATGGCGTAATCCAACCACCAGCATTCTGCGCCCACTCTTGGCACGTGTACATTGTTTCTGCACCGGACAGCCGTCGCATTGGCTACCCCACTCCAGACGGTAGTACTCGGTTCCCATGTGGCTATCGTGGATGTGGCTACATTGCGTACTGGTCTTTCCCTGCGGACAAACCGCTTGCTCGTTCTCTACGTCGACGACAAACCCATCGGCATTATACGGTCCCTTGTGGGGGTCAGGACGGGTCGGCCCCAGTAGCTCCATGGCGTGACTTTCGGCTTGAGACAAAGTGCTCTCAGTTACATAGCCGCCGTCCGCATACACCGCTGCGGGTTTTATCTCGTGGTGCTCCTGTTGTCGTTTGAGCGATTCAGCCAGGCCCGCCATCTCGTCTTGGGCCGCCTCGGTGGTTAGAATCTCGGTAATAAAATGTTCTCCAGGCTCCGCTTTGACCTTCGCCGGTTGCTCGGGATCGACACTCTCCATCACGTGGACTTTGTAGCCGATCCACTGTTTAGTCCCCTTATCCGCATAATGAGCGTCGGGATCGTGCGGATTCTGCACCGAGCGTGACGGCCGGGTGCGACGGGAGTTTACGGTTCCCTCGGCGATCTCAAATTGTTCCTCAAACACCCGGCGCAATAGTTTCACCGATTCCATCTCGGCGAGCTTGGGACGATTACCATCGATCCACTCAAGAAGCTCTTTCATATCCTGGCCGCATTGGCGGTAACGGCTGTCGCGTTCGGCTTTACTAAGCCGCCATCCCACTTCGCTCTGCACGTACAACACCCACAAGCGATCCCAGAACTCGGGACGTTTGCCGACAATATCCTCTGCCCATTCCTCCAATGCCAAGCGCACCGTTTCTGTCGCACACTCTAATCGGCTCATCTCCTTGACGTATCCCAAGATATGCGTGCTATCGATGCGCTGCTTGCCGGCTCGCTTGATAAGTCCAAGTTCGATCAAAAGATCGACGATCCCGTCAAATATCACCCGCTCGGCGTTGTTCTCTTCGAGCCGGTCTCTGAAATAAACCAGCACTGTCGGATGAAAGCCTTCATACGGAAGCTCCAGGTCCAAGGCGTATTTCCAGCCCAGATGGTAGACCACCTGCTCAGCCGCTCTGCGGTCCGCCGCTTTCTCCATAAACTGGAGTAACGTGACCCCGCACAATATCACCGGATCGATCCCCGGCCTGCCGTTGTTGCCGCAGTAAAGCGACTCTAACTTCCCTCGAAGCGATAAGAGCTGGGGTAGGATCTTTTCTCGAAATAGCCGGTATCTGTCGGCCCTGCCAAACAGATCGCCGCAAACAAAACTCGTGTGATAAAAACTCTGCTGTGAATCCATGCGTTGTACGCTCATGCCTCTAAATTAAAGACTCGCGCCACGCTTATCAATGCGGATTGCGTCGCCGCTTACCAATTTCTAAATTTGCAACCGGGTTTTTCAGCAGAATCTCAACTGCCACTTCAACTCCACTTTGGGTTCGCCGCGAAGTGAGAATCTGCGAAACCCCCTCGCTGCCTTGATCTGTCCAAACACCGGCTCGACAATCGCTTTGCGCATCTTGCTAGACGGCGTGACCCCCAATGCAGGTCTTCAAAATCAATTCAGCAATGGACGCCGCTGACTCTCACGGATGAGCACCCGCTTGCGCGTCCACCATGACATGCAATTCCGGATGTTAGCAAAGAGCACGGTGACCTGCTTCCCTTATCCTTCCAGGGTGTGCCGCCTCGCCAAGATCTTTTCGGCCAGATGTTTGGGCGCGGCGATTGGACTCGCCGCAGTTAGGACAGGTTGCGTCGAGACGCGCTCCGCACTCGTCACAAAAAGCGGCGTTGTAACATTCAGTCTAGGCTCGGCTCCGAACGACTTGCAGCTACTCCAACTTTCTCACGTAGAACTGTGGCTTTTTTGGGCATCTGCTTTCGACCAAAAGCTGGTCGCGGTCCCTTGTCAGCGCTTTCTTTGTCGCATAAGATCGCGCCTGAAGTTTTGGTGGGGGAAATTTCACGATGATTTTAGACGGCACCATCGATTTGAATGTTCCGGTCGAAAAGGCTTGGGATTTTCTGATCGATATCAATAAATTTTCTACCTGCTTGCCCGGTATCGACTCGGTGACGCAGATCGACGCGACGCGCTTCGATGGCGTGATCTCGGCGACGGTGGGGCCGATCTCGGGAAAGTTCAACTTTCGCTCGACCATCGTCGAAAGCAAGCCGCCGGAGCAGATGGTAGTGAAGACGGAAGGCACGGACAGCGTGACTAAGAGTACCGTCAACGCGGATATGACCGTCGACCTGCGGCGGGTTTCGGACTCGACATCGCAGATGAATTACAAGGCGGATGTGAAAATCAAAGGACGGTTGGGCATCTTGGGCGACATGGTGTTGCGCGCCACGGCGACGTTGATCTTGCAGGAGTTTACCAAGCGGCTGCATCAGGGGCTTGGCGAGCAGGCGTAATTTTAGTATGGGGTTAGCAGGCCGTTGAAAAAGGCTCATCTACTTCGTTGCGCTCGATCGCTTCGCTCCAACGTACCGCGACAGTACGTTTTCGCTCTTCGATTTCTCGCGCGCCTCGCATCTGAACCTTTTTGAACAGCCTGCTGCG
>JBGTCC010000003.1:0-5064 GCA_041749055.1 Thermodesulfobacteriota bacterium
GCCCCGGCACCTGGCGCAAACTGCACACCGCCGACGCGCGCATCGCGCGCAGCCGCGACGGCGGCAAGTCGTGGGATATTCTCGCCGGCGGCCTGCCCGACCATATCCGCGCCAACATCGAAGGCATGGCGATGGATGCGTGGAACGGCGGCTACGCCATCTTCGCCGGAACGACGGACGGCGATGTATTTTACAGCGACGACGAAGGCGAGCACTGGCAGACGATCATCAAAGGCATCGGCGCGGTGTCGAAGTCGCATCACTACGTCAACCTGTCGATGGACGAACAGGCGGCGCATCACTAGCAGATTGAAGACGCGAAGTTGAAATAAAAAGGGGCGCGGTAATCCGTGCCCCTTTTTTGTTGGTCTTTACCTTGGCGCCTTTGCGCCGTGGCGAGAAAACACTCTTTTGTCGGATTCGGATTATCTCTCGCAAAGGCGCGAAGGCGCCAAGTTTCGGAAAACCGGGTCGGTGCCCGTTTGCTTAGAGCGGGCAACCTTTGAGAATCCTAAACTCGCACTTTAAAAACTCAAAGTGGCAATTTTCAATGTCGAGCACTGGTCCCTGGCTTCTTTAGAAGGCGGTGGGTGTCAAGCAGCCGCACGAGCACGGCTTCCCTTCAAAGGCTTTGAGTAACTCTTTGGGCAGAGGCATGTCGAAGTTCTTCTTGATGCGAATCTTTCCGCGCATGCTGCCTCGTCGGCGTGCGGCGCCTTTCGTTACGTACGAAACTAGCAGCGCGATTGGCTTGCCTCGCTCCGTGATGATGCCCTCTTCGCCGTCTGCGGCCGGGTCGACGAGCCGGGAAAACTGGGTCTTGGCTTGATGGATGTTGACCTTAGTCATGGTGGACTTAGGCCAGTCCGCGAATCAGGGCTCGTCAAGCCGCGAGGGTGATCTGCCTTGGCGCCTTTACGTGAGATACTCTTTTCCGAATCGTCTCACCCCTGACCCTTCATCCCTGACGCGCGTTTGTAACCAACCGTTTCCTTGACGCGTAGCGACGACCTGGCGTACAAGTCAGCAGTCTGTTCTCGGTTGTTTTATGGCAACGATTAAGAAGATAGGCGCGAATAAAGCCAAGGCCAAGGCGCGCCCTGTCGTGGCGAAGAAGTCCCAGGCCAAGAAGACCGGGTCAACTCAGGATCTACAGCGC
Organism: Thermodesulfobacteriota bacterium; assembly: GCA_041749055.1. Classification (GTDB taxonomy): domain Bacteria; phylum Desulfobacterota; class Binatia; order UBA9968; family UBA9968; genus DP-20. Next base: position 1,160 of record JBGTCC010000003.1, read on the forward strand.
GAACTCGCCGATGCTTTAGCGCGGGAGAACGCCACGAGCGAGATCCTGCGGATGATCGCCAAGGCTTCCGGCGATCTTCAGACCGTGTTAGATGCGCTTGCCCACTGCGCGGCCCGATTGTGCGATGCCAAGGATGCGCAGATTTTTCGCCGCGAGAACGATCTTATTCACCGCATAGCAGCTTACGGTGAATTGCCGGTTGCGCTGGAAAACACCCCTTATAACCGCGAGTCGCCGGCCGGTCGCGCGATGGTGGATCGGCAGCAGGTTCATATTCGCGACCTTGCTGCCGTGCTCGATAACGAATACCCAGTCATCAAATCCTATGCGCGGGGTATCGGACACCGAACCACGCTGTCGGTTCCATTGCTACGAGACGGACTTTCCATCGGCGCGATTCTGATTCGCCGTCTGGAGGTTCGGCCGTTCACGGATGCGCAGATCAAGCTCCTCGAAACCTTCGCCGACCAGGCCGTCATCGCCATCGAGAATGCCCGGCTGTTTCAGGAGCGTGAGGCCGGCAACCGCGATCTGGCGGCGCTGCACGACGTGACGACCGCCGCCAGCCGGTCCTTGGAGATCGAACCGGTCCTGGACGAAGTGATAAGGAAGATAACGGAGATTTTTGCTTTTGATTCGATGAGTATTTTTCTCTTCGACCGGCAGAGAGAATATCTAAATAGAGTGGCTTCCTTCGCTCCTCATGAGGAAGCACCTTCCCCTAGAGCCTTTCGCCGTGGCCAGGGACTCACGGGCAGAGTCGCGGATACCGGCGAACCGATCATTTTTGAGAACGTCAAGACCGATCCTCGTTATCAGGAACTGAGTCAAACCAAAGCCACCCAACAGCGCGATCACTGTTTCTTCGCGCTTTTTCCAATCAAAGCCAAAGAGCGATTTTTGGGGACAATCACCTGCCTGGGCAAAGAGCCGAGAAAGCTGATTGCCGAAGAAGTCCGGCTGATCAACTCAATGTGCGATCAAATAGGCGTCGCAGTCGAGAACATCAATCTGTTCGAGCAGGTCAAAAGTAAGACAGCCGAGCTGGAGTCGTCTAATTCGGAACTGCGCGAAGCCTTAGAACAGCAAACCGCGACGAGCGAAGTGCTGAGGGTGATTGCGTCCTCGCCGACTGAGTTGCAGCCGGTGCTCGACACTCTGATCGCCAACGCGGTTCGACTCTCCGGAGCAACCAGGGGCCATGTGCGTCAATTCGACGGAGAGTTCCATCGTGTGGTGGCCCACTACGGCGAGACTGCGGAAATGATCGCTACTCTTCGGGCCAACCCGCTGCCGGCCAGTCCCGAGCTCCCTGCTGCTCGGGCGCATGTCGGTGGAACACCCGTGCATATTCTCGACGTTCAAGCGGAGACCGGCGTGCATCTCGGTTTAGCGCGGCAAATGGGTACGCGCACCATGCTCGCGGTACCGCTGCTGCGCGAAGGAACGAATATCGGCAGCCTCACTATCTGGCGCGATGTCGTCGAACCATTTAGCGAACGGCAGATCGAGCTGGTGAAAACTTTCGCCGACCAAGCGGTGATCGCCATCGAGAACGTGCGGCTGTTTAACGAACTTAATGAGCGAACCAACGAACTAACCCGCTCGGTGGGCGAGCTCCGCGCCCTCGGCGAAGTCAGCCAAGCGGTCAGCTCGACTCTGGATTTGGAAACCGTGCTGACCCGCATCGTCTCCCACGCGGTCCAGTTGAGCGGCACCGATGGTGGAGCGATTTACGAGTACGATGAAGACTCCCAAGAGTTTCTCCTGCGCGCCACTGACCACATGGAAGATGAATTGATAACGGCGCTGCGTGCCAATCCACCCCGGCTGGGCGACGGCGTGGTCGGGCGGGCGGCGGCAACCCATGAACCTGTCGTGGTCCCGAATATTCTCGAGGAGAGCGCTTACGCGCCGCGCATGCGCCAGATACTCGAACGATTTGGTTTCCGCGCCAGCCTGGCGGTTCCCTTATTACGAGAGGACCGCATCGTCGGCGGCTTGGTGGTGCGGCGCAAATCCACCGGGGAATTTCGCCCCGAAGTCATCGAGCTGTTGAAAACCTTTGCGACGCAATCAGTCTTGGCGATCCAAAACGCCCGGCTGTTCCGCGAGATCGAGGAGAAGAGCCAGCAGATCGAGGCCGCCAACCGGCACAAGTCCGAGTTCCTGGCCAACATGTCCCATGAATTGCGCACACCGTTAAACGCCATCATCGGCTTTTCGGAAGTTTTACAAGAGAAGTTGTTCGGCGAGCTAAACGACAAACAAGCCGAGTACACCGACGATATTCTTACATCCGGCCGCCATTTACTGTCCCTCATCAACGAGATCCTCGATCTGTCCAAAGTCGAAGCCGGCCGCATGGAGCTAGAGCTGGCGACCTTCGATCTACCTCTAGCCATCGACAATGCGCGCACCTTCGTGCGCGAGCGCGCGACGAATCATGGCATTACGCTGGATGTAAAAGTTGATGAGCGTCTTAGCGACTTCACCGGCGACGAGAGGAAGATCAAGCAGATCCTGCTCAATCTGTTATCCAACGCGGTCAAGTTCACCCCCGAGGGAGGGCGGATCACAATTAACGCGAGACCGACCAACGGTTCGGTGGAAATCTCCGTCACCGACACTGGCATCGGCATTGCCGAGGAGGACCAACCAAGAGTCTTCGAGGAGTTCCGCCAGGTGGGAACCGACTACGCGCACAAGGTCGAGGGTACCGGACTCGGGTTAACTTTGGCGAAGAAGTTCGTCGAACTTCATGGCGGAAGGATCTGGGTGGAGAGCGAAGTGGGCAAAGGTAGCACTTTTGTTTTTACCTTGCCGGTTGGTTAAGAGTTATCTCGCGCAAAGTTCGCCAAGGACGCGAAGGGAATTCCGATTCGGAGAAGAGTATCTCCCGCAATGGCGCAAAGGCGCTAAGGTGACGGGCCAAGGCCCGTCATCCCGAAGCAATTCCCGTAAGTGGTGACGAGGCGCAGCCAGGACACGCAACTCATCAAGAAGCAGCTGAGACTGCGTTGTTCTTTTACAGCCGAATGCCGAATGAGGAGGACCTGCCATGAACGAACAGATCATCGATGATCTGGTAACGGCCAGCCATATTCTTGCCAACGAAGGTGTGCTCGATGGGCTCGGCCATGTCAGCGTGCGCCATCCGGACAATCCACAGCGTTACTTAATGTCGCGTTCCCTCGCGCCGGCTCTGGTGGCGGCGTCGGACATCATGGAATACGATCTCGATTCCAACGCCGTCGACCGGCAGGGCCGAGCGCTGTTTCTCGAACGTTTTATCCACGGCGAGATCTATAAAGCGCGCCCCGAGGTGGCGGCAGTGATTCACAGCCACTCGCCGACGGTCATCCCATTCAGCATCAGCCAGACCCCTTTGCAGCCAGTGTTTAATGGCGCGGCGTTTCTCTCTCCCTCGGCTCCCGTCTTTGATATCCGGAGAGTCGCCGGCATGACCGACTTGCTCATCGGCAACGGCGATCTCGGCAAGGCGCTCAGCGTGATTCTGGGTCAGGGCGCAGTGGCGCTCCTACGCGGCCACGGCAACGTCGTGGTCGGAGAAACTGTGCAGCAAGTCGTCTATCGAGCAATTCAAACCGAACTCAATGCCCGGCTGCAGCTTCAAGCAGCGATGTTGAGCGGACCGTTAATTTACTTGGCGCCGGAGGAAGCCGTAAAAGTAAACGCCCGCTCAGGACCGGACGCCACCCAGATTGGGCGCACCTGGGAAGTCTGGAAGCGAAGAACGGAACAATAATCGGCGAGCAACACACAAGCGAATCCAAATCGCTGAAAACTTCGACGACGGAGATCCAGCTGTGAGCGAAAGGAATGGGCGTGGGTTGGTCAGCGCGGCCTGTCGCCCATCACCGCGATGCGTTCCATGTGGCGGC
>JBGTCC010000004.1:0-7685 GCA_041749055.1 Thermodesulfobacteriota bacterium
GGCGCCCAGAAGAAATTTCCAATCGCGATTTTCGATAGGCCGCTCAATTTGCACGGCCAGGTGAGTGACTTCCCGCTAGTGCTCAACTGCGAGATTTCTCAGCGAAAAACTCAGATCGCTCTCGGCATGCCGCGGACCTTGACGCGCAGTGAGATGGCTGAGGCCTGCCTGGCGCGGGAAGCCAAGCCGATTGCGCCGATCGTCATCGACAAAAAAGACGCGCCGGTGAAGCAGAACATCAAGCGCGGCGCCGATGTCGATTTATTTCAACTGCCGTTCATGCGCCACTACGAGATGGACGGCGGCCCCTACAGCACGCTGTCGACCATCGCCAGGGACCGCAGGAGCGGCATTTACAACTGCTCCTATCACCGGATGGAAATCAAGGCGAAGAACCGCACCGCGCTGTACGCCTCGCCGCGTCATCTCTGGCGCATGTACCGCGACTACGAAGAGCAAGGGCTCGAATGTCCGGTGGCCACGGTGATGGGCCATCATCCGGCCTATCACATCGGCGCTTGTTACACCGGGCCGTTCGAGGTCAGCGAGTTCGACATCATCGGCGGTTATCTGCAAGAGCCGCTGCGGCTGACGCCGTCGGCGACCTGGGGCGACGACTTGCTGATTCCCGCCGACGCCGAGATCGTCATCGAAGGAGCGTTGATTCCCGGCAAGCGGGTCGTCGAAGGGCCCTTCGGCGAAGCGCCCGGTTATCTCGGGCCGCAGCGCTATGTCCGTTGTGTCGAGTACGAAGTGCGGGCGATTAATTATCGTAAGGGCGCCATGTACCAGTCGGTCATCACGCCGGAAGGCGACAAGCCGTGGATGGATCTGCCGCGCGAGGGCGCGTACTTGCGGCGCTGCCGCGAGGCGGTGCCGGGCGTCACGGCGGTGTGCAAGCTCGGCCGGCAGGCGAACTACAATATTTTCATTGCCATGAAGAAAATGTCCGAAGGCGATCCGGGCCGGGCCGCGGCAGCGGCACTGACCTTCGATCACGCGAAAAATGTTTTTGTCTTCGATGATGATATAGACGTCTTCAATCCGACCGACGTCTTGTGGGCGGTCGCCACCCGCGTGCAGCCGCACCTGCAGATTTCGATCACGCCGCCGATCTTCCGCGGCAACATGCTCGATCCGTCGCTCGACGACGAGATCAAGACCTCCTGCATGATCGTCGATGCCACTCGCCCGCTCGACCGGCCGTTCTCGCCGGTGTCGAAATGCCCCGACGAGGCGATGGCGCGAATCAAGCTCGAAGACTTCGTGCCGGGAGAAGTCTTGCAGCATATCCCCGTCGATCGGACGACGTATTGGGTATAACAATGGCGGCTCGGTAGCCGCCGGTTCAAAACGTTCAAGCCGTTCAAATAGTTCAAGACGTCAGTCGGTATCGAAAGGCGAGTAAGGAGAGACGATATGAAAATAGTTGGTTGTCTGGTCATTTTTGTTTTGTCGCTGTGCCAAGTTGTTTCGTTACCGGCGCAAACTATCGACGAAGTTTATAAGCGGGCGCTTACCGAAGGCGGCACGCTGAATTTCTACGGCACCTTGGCGCAGATCAATGCCGAGATCATCTTGCCGCTGTTCGAAAAGCGCTTTCCCGGTATCAAAGTGAACCATGTGGACGCAACGTCGGATCAGTTGGCGACGCGGATCATCGCGGAATCGCGCGGCGGACGGATCCTCGCCGACGTGTTTCAAACTTTGCTGGACGGTCTCATGCGGGTCCAAGGCCAGGGACTTTTTCTCGACCGACTCTACCCGGAAGCGGCTGCCTATCCGAATGAACTCAAAGGCATGACGTGGCTCGCCACCGACTTGATTTACATCGTGCCGGCCTGGAATACCTCGAAGGTAAAAAAAGACGAAGAGCCCAGGCAGTTCGAAGATTTTGCCGATCCGCGTTGGAAAAATCGCTTGATCGCCGAGCCGCGAGATTTCCAATTGCTGCTCGGCCTGGCCAAACACAAATACAAAAACGACGACAAGGCCGTGGCGCTGCTCAAGCGCATCGCCGCCAACAATCTGGAATTTCATAAAGGCCATTCGCAGTTGGCCGAGCTGTTGGTCGCCGGACAGGCCGCCGCCTGTTTGACCTGCTATTCGCACCATTATCCGGTGCGCAAACGCAAAGGCGCGCCGGTGGACTACATGCTGACCGAGGGCACCGGCGACATCGATGCCACGGCGATTTTGAAAAATGCGCCGCATCCGAATACCGCACTGCTGTTCGCCCGCTGGTCGGCGAGCGAAGAAGGGCAAAAAGCTTATGCTCTCGGCGGCAGATTACCGGCCCATCCGAAAGTCGAGCCGACGGAAAAAACCCGGCCGGCGAAAGTCTACCCGGTCGGCGAAGACGACATCAAAGATTACTCGAAGTACGAAAAGATGTGGAAAGAGATATTCGGGCTGCGCTGAGACGAAAACAAAGATCGGAATATCTCCCGCAAAGGCGCTAAGTTCGGAATTGTTGTCATTTCGACCCTTGGGAGAAATCTTTCTTAGATCCCTGGTGTTCCTTCGGCATGACGGGCATCGCCTGTCACCTTAGCGCCTTTGCGGGATAACATCCCCCTCTTCACATACTTCGCAGGACTCTTCCCGGATAGGCGCCAGTGTGAGCGCCGTTATCCATGAGCACTTTGCCATTAACAATCGCGTAGTGAATTCCCTTGGCGCCTTGGGTGAAACGCGGCGCGCCTTCGGGAAGATCTGTCACTCTCTGCGGCGCGGCTAAATCTATTTTCACTGGATCGAAAACAAAGATATCGGCGGCCAGGCCGCGGCGCAATAAGCCGCGGTCGTGTATGCCGAAGATCGACGCGGGTAAGAATGTCAATTTTTTGATGGCGTCTTCGAGGGTCATGAGCTGGCGCTCGCGCACCCAGTAGGCGAGCATTATGGTTGCGTAACCGAAGCCGGGATTGCCGCTGGCGACATGGGCGCCGGCGTCGGACTGGCCGAGCAAGACATTGGGGTTGCCGAAGATTTCCTTGACCGCTCGCTCGTCGCCTTGGGTCGTCGAATCTTCGAATGTGGTTTCCAAATCCTCCGCCAGGGCGAGATTGAGCATGGCGTCGATGGGCGATTTATTCTGAGCAGTGGCGAGCTCGGCGATATTTTTCCCTTGGTAACTCTGATTCTCGTTGCGCGCCGCTTGCTTGACGGTGATCAAATCCCAGCGGCGCGAGAAATCAATTGGACCGCCGTTGACGGTTTCCCGCGCCAGCTCAGCGCGCACAGCGGGATCGCGGAGACTCGCCATGCGCTCTGCGATCGGCAGCGCCGAAAGTTTTTTCCAAGCCGGGATCATATCGAGACGGCTGCCGTCTTTGAGCGTCCAACGGCGCATCGAACGGCGCGTGCTGGTCATGGCGTAGGCAGCGTAGCCCTGGCGGGCGCGCGCTTCGACGTCGTTCAACTGCTTGCGCCACAGCTCCGGTTCACTCCAGCGGTGGCGGATGCTTTCGCCGATCAACGGTCGGCGAGTTTCTTGTAAAATCGTGTCGTACCATTGGCTGATATGCGCGACATGCTCCGGGGTGGCGAAGGCGCCGTGGGTGAATTGCACCAAGCCGCGCTGGGACTCGCCGACGACGCGGCACAGGCGGGCGATTTCTTCCAAGCTGGAGAACCGGCTCGCCACCGGTTTACCGTCTTCGCGGAAATGGCTCTGGTTCGAGTTCGTCGAAAACCCGAAGGCGCCAGCCGCCATGCCTTGGCGGACCAATTCCTCCATCGCGGCGATTTCACTGTCGTTAGCTTGGCGCTCGACGCTGGCCTCGCCCATGGCGTGCTGGCGCACGGCGCAGTGGCCGATGAGCGTCGCGACGTTCAAGCCGAGCGGCTGACGCTCAAGCGCATTCAAATACTCGCCCTGGGTCGTCCACTGCCAGGGAATGCCCGCTTCGAGGCTCGCCCGCGGCATCGCTTCGACGCGCACGAAAGTGCCGATTAACGCGTCGCGGCTCTCCGGTTTGCACGGCGCCAGGGTTAGGCCGCAGTTGCCGGTGACCACGGTGGTGACGCCATGCTCGTTGGACGACGACGCCAACGGGTCCCACCACAGCTGGGCGTCGAAGTGGGTGTGAAAGTCGATGATCCCGGGCGCGATCGCCAGGCCGCCAACGTCGATGACGCGGTCAGCCGACTCGTTGATTCGACCGATCGCCAAGATCTTGCCATCGCGAATGGCGACATCGCCGTTGAACGACGGCAACCCCGAGCCGTCGTAAATACGCCCGCCCTTGAGGATCAAATCATACATTGCCGCACCTCGCTTGCGTGATAGTTTTTCTCTAGCCCACGAACAGCCCGACTATACGGCGGCGAAGTTCTCGCTGCAATTGTAAAATTGAGTCCGAGGAGGAGGTCGCGATGGAACCAAAGGGTTGGCAGCTCGTAGCCGTCGAGTCTGGAATCCACGACCCCTAAGTCCAAGGCCCTTCCTATTGCCGTCAGCGGTAGACATTTGCCGTGCTTTGCATTACACTGCATTGCATAAGGAGAGACCCCGATGGAAAGTCAATTAACCATGCGGCTGCCGGCGGATCTTGCCGCCAAACTAGAACGCTCAGCCAAGCAGCAAAAGCGCAAGCGCTCCGAAGTTGTGCGCGCGGCATTGGAGCAGTATCTAAACACGGAACCCGAGGTGCGCCCGATCGAGCAGGTCCGCGATCTGTTGGGTAGCGTCGCCAGCGGACGACCCGACCTGGGTCAGCACCACCGCGATTATTTAATCCGCAGGCTGCGCCGTGGTCGATGAGCTGCTTTTGGATACCGGCGCCTTCGTCGCTCTCATCGACCGAGACGAGAAGTTTCACGCCGCATGCGTCGCCGCGCTGGAACGATGGTCTGGACCGGTCGTCACCACCGAAGCGGTTTTGACCGAGACGCTTCACTTGGTCGGTCCGCAGTGGCGTGGGCAAAAAATCTGTCTGGAATTTATCCTCAGAGGCGCATTCCAAGTGGTGCCCGCGTCGGTGCCGAGTTTGCAACGGGTGGCGGCACTGATGGAAAGGTATCGCAACGTGCCCATGGATTTTGCCGACGCCACGTTGGTGGCGCTGGGCGAAGAGCTTGGGACCGACAAAATCTTTACTTTGGACCGGCGCGGCTTCGCAACCTACCGGATGAACCGGACCCAAGCGTTCCAGATCATTCCGTAGCCGGCTATTCGCATCGGCGGGGATTTTCAACTTCCCGCCTATCGCATCACCTTCTGCCACCGTGATTTTCCTCATTTGCTAATGCCTTTTTCACCGAATAAGCTATTCCGGTCGAGAATAATTGCGGCTTGCAAGCAAGCTGCGCTCCCGTTATTCTACGACCATGTTAAATTCTGCACCGGCGCTCTCAACCGACGATCTCCGCCGGCGACTCCGTCCGTTTTGCGAGAAACATAAGATTCGCCGCTTGGAAGTGTTCGGTTCCGCGGCAAACGGCCAAGCCTCACCCAGCAGCGACGTAGACCTGCTGGTGACGCTCGCCGAATCGGCGTCGGTTTCGACCGACGAGCTTTTGGAGATGGCCGGTGAGGCGGAGGAATTGGTCGGTCGCCCGGTAGATTTTGTTTTACGCCACTCCCTAGAGAAATCGCCGAATCGCTTCGCCCGCGAGCACATCCTGGCCACCGCCGTGTGCTTATATGGAAACTGACCAACTCGGCCGGCTGCGCGACATCCTGGAAGCGGCCCGGCTCATCGGTTCTTACGTTAAAGACATTACGGCGGCTGAATTCAGCGCCAACAAAGAAAAACAAGACGCCGTGATCCGGCGCATCGAAATCATCGGCGAAGCCGCGGCGCATCTCACCGAGGTGACCCACCGGGCCGTGCCGGAACTCGCCTTTCGAAAAATGCGCGGCATGCGCAACATCGTAGCGCATGATTATGCCAACGTCGATCTGCATATCGTCTGGGAGGTCGCAACCCTGTATATGCCAGAGATTTGCGCCGTTTTAGAAAAGTACTTTGACCGCCAAGAATAAGCCGACAACCAATGGTACCAGCAGCAAGCTAGACGCACGCTTCGCGCCCTCGTATTCGTCGCTACTGGTAACTTCCATTGAATAGAGTTGCAAGCCCAATTCTCGTGCAGCCACTTGGCTTTCTATCCATTGCGGCGTGAAACCTGGATATTGCGGATACCACAACACCGCAACGCGTGTCAGCTTGGGAACAGTTTCCTTGAGCAACTCCAGTCGTTTGCCAGCGAGCACCTCTGGGAAGTTGGTGAGCCCCGTAATATTTCCCCCAGGCCGCGCGAGACTGGCAATCAGCCCCAGCGCAACAGCGTCTCCCAAGTTTTAACATATAATCGAAATCGTCTTGGTAGCGTTCTTGGCGGCGAGCGTTTCAGCGATGCCGGGAACGCCTAACTCCTAAACCCCGCCCTTGACGAAGGGATACCTGGATTTGTAGAGCTGCACCATGCCGTTGGCATCGGCGAGATTGGTGGAAAGATAGAGGACGAGAGCGCCTTCCTTCTTGGCGCCGGCGATGTGATCGTCTTCGACCGTGGCGGCGAGAAGGCGCGAAGTGAAGCCGGTAAAGCTAAGCGTGACGGCGAGCAGTAGGGTTGGTAGTTTCATTGTGTCTCCGACGTTACATTCCAAATGAGTTTTTCCCGCAAAGGCGCAAAGTGACGGGCGGAGCCCGTCAGGCCGAGAGATGCTGGGATTCTGCCGAGATTTCTCCCTGCGGTCGAAATGACATCTTCTCTTCCCTTAGCGTCTTTGCGCCATTGCGAGAGATCTTCCGAAACTTTGAATCACACTTCCTGTTGCAGTGTCTGCAATGCGCGCAAGACCAGTTCCCGTCTAAACTGTTTTTCTTTTTCGGGTGACAGTTCTGGATTGCCGGTCGGGCTGACGATGCCGCCGGCGGCGATGGCGCGCAGCGAGCCGACTTCTTTGGCCACCGGGATCATGGTGCAGATCTGCGTCACTGGGATTTCCAGCTTTTCGATTTCCTTGCTGATCGCTGCGCCGCAGCGAGTGCTGGAGCCTCAAGTGGAGGTAAGGATCACGCCGGTGACGCCGGCGGCTTTCAACTGGCCGGCGATTTGCCGGCCGATCTGCACGGCGTTCTCCACCGCGGCGTGGGCGCCGCCGGTGGAGTGAATGAATTCATGGACGCCGCCGATGACGCCCTCGCGGGCAAGCTCGCGCATGGTGTCCAGGGGCACCAAGCGGTTGGGATCGAGATTGGCGCTGGCGGTGTCGTAACCGGAGTGGACGGCGTCAAACTTGTCGGCGCCAAGCGATTCGACGCCTGTGATTGGAATGGTGGTGAAGCGCGTCGGCCGTCCCGGCTCAATATTTTCGGGATTACCTTCAACTACCAGCCCGCCGTCGGTGACCAGTGCGATCACTGCTGATTTCAGATCGCCCAACGGCGCGGCCGGTTTGCCGCCGGCGAATTTCGGCGTGGCGATCTCGGAGTGAAATTGATTGCCGGTCAGTTTGGCGAGCAACATGTCGACGGCGCGCTCGGCGGGCGGCTTGGCGGCGAATTCGTTGCGCTTGATGCCGCGTGACAAGTAGCCTTCGTCCGCCGGTTTGCCGATCGCTTGGCGGCGCACGAGTTTCAATCCCAAAGCTGCCATGCGTTGCAGTGTTGGCACCATGCGAGCAATCGATACGCCGGAGTTGACGATGTAAATATTTTTGCGATATAGGC
>JBGTCC010000005.1:0-4198 GCA_041749055.1 Thermodesulfobacteriota bacterium
TCTCGGCGCCGTAGCGCTCGATCAGCCGGGTCAACCGCCGCTCGCCGGTGCGGATCGCCGCGATCTGGGCGCGAAAGTCGCCCATGGCGAAGTGCGGCAGCCGGCAATTGCTGCGAATGATCTCGGTCAGCTCCAAATCCTGCTTGCCGGCTTTGAAGATTTTCACGAAGGGCATCTGCAAACCCTCGGAAAAAATATCCCGCGTCACTGCGCCCAACACGCCGCCGACATCCTGCCAGTGTCCCATGGACGAAGAGAAAGCGATCAGCGCACCGTCGTGAAAGATCGGCAGCGAAAAGATCATGTGATTCAGATGGCTGCCCATCACCTGGGGATCGTTGGTGAGCAAAATATCGCCTGGATTAATATTCTCCTTGCCCCAATGCGCCAGCTTCGCCTTGATCGCATCCGACAAGCCGCGAATGAAAATGGGCAGCCCGAGACCGATGGAGATCGTGTTGCCGTCGGCGTCGAACAGTCCGACGGTAAAATCCTCCGCCTCGTAGATGATCATATTGTAGGCGGTGCGCATGAGATTGGTTTTCATCTCATCGGTGATCGCCACCACCGAACTACGGATCACCTCGGCCGTGAAGGCGTCCACGTCGGCTGATTTTCGCTGGTCAGTTTCACGCCGCATAATCCAAATCTTTCACTCTTCCGATGGTCGATTTTCTATCGCACCTTTTGTCAATTCCCCCTCAATCCCCTTATCCCAAAGGGGAAGGGCCTGAGAATTCTAGTACGAATTATGTTTCCTCATTCCATGCAGTCACACGCCAAGCGCCGGCCAATCGCCGCCAGTGCCGGTTCTTCACCCGGAGGTGCAGAAGCGATGTGGACATGTTATAGCAATTTTTATTCAGAATGAGGAAATAGAATCCATGACCATCAATATAGCGAAACTCAAAAGCATGGCCCCGCCCAAGGGACTCGAGTTCCACATCGCCAAGGTCGGCCATGTCGTCCTGCAAGTCGCCGATCTCGAGCGCGCGACTGAATTTTACACCCAGGTTCTCGGCTTCAAAGTCTCCGACGTTTATCCCGAAGAGATGATGCCCGGCGGCATGGTGTTTCTGCGCTGCAACAGCGACCACCACTGCCTCGCCCTGGTGGGCCAGGGCGACGGCAAGAACAGCAATCGCGAACTGCATCACCTCGCCTTCGAAGTCCCGACCCTCGGCGAAGTGCTGCGCGCCCGCGACCGGCTGCGGCAATACGGCGCCCAGATCGACTTCGAAGGCCGCCGCCGCGCGGGCTGTCAGATCGCCGTCGAGTTCCGCGACCCGGACAACAACTCCTTGGAAATCTACTGGGGCGTCGATCAAGTGGGCAGCGACGGCCATGTCCGGCCGTCGAACGAATGGCACGGCGTGAAGTCGTTGGACGAAGCCATTGCCAATCCGGTGCCGGGCCAAGATACACATATCCCCAAATGAATTCCTCCGCTGCTTCGCTCGAAGATCTGATTCGCGACGCGAAACACGCTCTGGTCATCGGCGTCGGCGGCGGCGGCGATGTCGCCGGCGCCCTTGCCACCGCGCGCTTTCTTGAATTTTGCGGTTTGCGCTTCACCCTCGGCGGCTTGTCTTGGGAACGAAACGTTTACGATCCCATCCCCGGCCCTCGCAAACTAAGCGAGAGCAAAAATGTCCGCGCGCTGCACGAGTTTAGTTGGCTGGCGGATGAGTATAGCCAAACCAGCACCGGCGTGCTCTTCGCCGAAGCCAGGATGGCTCAATGCATCAATCGCGAAGTCTTGCTTGTCGATGTCAACGGCGGCGTCAATGGAGTAGTCGACGGATTGGAGGTCGCCATCAAGGCCCTCGACGCCGATCTGCTCGTCGGCCTCGATGTCGGCGGCGATTCCTTGGCCGAAGGCCAGGAGCCCGGCCTGCGCAGCCCGCTGGCGGATTCCATCATGCTGGCGGCGTTTGCCGAATTGGAACAGCGCGGTCATCGGACAATCTGGGGCGTCTTCGGTTTCGGCAGCGACGGCGAACTGACGGTTGACGAAATCGAGCTGGCCTTGAGCAAGCTCGGCGCTGCCGGCGCCTTGCTGGGCGCCTGGTCGTTGACACCGAAGATCGCCGCCGAGCTCGAAGAAGTAATCCAGACCGTGCCGACGGAAGCCAGCGCGATTCCCGTGCAATGCTTTCGCGGCGCCTGGGGGCGTCATGACATCCGCCGCGGCGAACGGCAGGTGAAGTTGACACCGCTCACCGCCCTGACTTTTTTTATGTCAACGATAAAACTTTATGATACCCTCGCCCGACCCGCTCAAGCCGTGCGCCGGAGCTCGTCCCTCGACCAAGCCAACGACGCGCTCCACGCCCTCGGAATCGCCACCGAACTTGACTACGAACGGAAAGTTTATCAGGCGGCACGAACAAGGTGATTCGAAATCTCTTCGGCGACCCGCAGCGGGATGCAATTATTTTAATGATCTCTCGCGGCGTGCGCGCTTTCGCGTTCTCCTATTTGGGCGTGATCTTCACGATCTATCTGAGTCAGCTCGGCTACTCGACCATGATGGTCGGTTTCGTCGTCACCACCGCCTACGCCGCCAGCGCGGTGCTCACGGCGCTGTGGGGTTACCTGTCGGATCGTTACGGCCGCAAAAACATCTTGATCCTGCTCGCCGCGCTAACGATCGTTTCTAACCTCATTTATATGTTTTCCAGCCATTTATTCTTTATTATCGCCGCCGTGATCATCGCCAACGTCGGCGCCGGCGGTTCGGGGGCCGGCGGCCAGGGCGGCGGCCCGATGAGTCCGGTCGAACAAGCCTTGCTCGCGGAAAAATGTTCGGCGGAAAATCGCAACAAAGTATTTGCCGCCAACGCATTTGTCGGCTCCATGTCGGGCGCCCTCGGCGCCCTGTTGAGCGGCCTGCCGCAGCATCTGCAAGAGCAATGGAGCTGGCAAGCGATAGATTCCTACAAGCCGCTGTTCGCTCTGACCATTTTATTCAGCATAGTGCTCATTTACGCCTATTCCCGAATTGACGAACATCACGTCTATCGCAAGCGCGAAAAGAAAACCCTCGCCACCAAAGCCAATAAGTTCGTGCTCAAGATGTCGCTCCTCGGCATGGTCGACAATCTAGGCGGCGGATTGATCAGCCCGTTGCTGGCCTATTGGTTTTTCTTGCGCTACGGCGTCGAGCTAAAATCCTTGGGTTTCATGTTCTTTCTCTCCTACTTCCTCGCCGCCATGTCTTTTCTCACCGCGCCGATCATCGCGCGTAAGATCGGCGTCGTCCGTACCATGGCATTTTCCCATGGTCTCGCGTCGCTGATCTGGCTCGGTCTGCCACTGGCGCCGACCTTTGCCGTCGCCGCCACCTTGACGATCATCCGTTCCTATCTGGCCTACATGGACAGTCCGTTGCGCAGCTCGTTCATCATGGGCGTGGTCAGGCCGGAAGACCGCGGCGCCGCCGCCGGCTTGACGACGCTGTCGCGCCATGTGCCGGTGACCATCACTCCGACCCTGTCGGCGTACATGATGCAGGCCTTCGCCCTGCATGTGCCGATCGTGATCGGCGGCGCTTTGCAACTATTCCACGATTGCGTTTTTTACTACATGTTCCGCGACGTTAAACCGCCGGAAGAACACGGCGCCCAGCGGCAAACGGCCAAAGCATAAATCGTGGGAATCGTCAGCGACCTACACCGCGACGCCAAGCTTCTGATGGCCTCCCGCGGCATCCGCGCCTTCGCGTTCTCTTACTTGAACGTAATCTTCGCCATCTACCTCGACCAGCTCGGCTACACGCCGGTGACCATCGGCGTTGTTTATTCCGTCGCCTATTTGAGCGGCGCGGTGCTGACCGCCTTATGGGGTTATCTATCGGACCGCTACGGCCGGCGCAAAATCCTCATGCTCCTGGCGCTGCTGACCATCGTCTCCAATATCATCTTCGTGTTTTTTGACAGCCTGTTTTTTATTCTGCTCGCGGTCATCATCGCCAACGTCGGCGCCGGCGGTTCCGGCGGCGGCGGCTCGGGCGGCGGGCCTTTCAATCCGGTGGAAGAAGCGCTGCTGGCGGAAAAATGTCTGCCGGAAAATCGCACGCAGATTTTCGGACTCAATGCTTTCTTCGGTTCGGTGATGGGCTCGGTCGGCGCTCTAGCCGCCGGCGTGCCGCAGATTCTCCAGGAGCGCTGGGGCTGGGATTCGGTGGCCTCGTACA
>JBGTCC010000006.1:0-2174 GCA_041749055.1 Thermodesulfobacteriota bacterium
CGCCCTTGTGGTCCTGGCGCATCGAGTAGTCGAGCTTGGGAGCAGTCGGAGGGGTCAGACTTCGACAACTCGACTTTCTCCGCCAGCCAGATAACACGCTGTCAGGTGAGGCATGAAAAACTGAATTGCCGCGGTTACGAACTTTACAGTTCGAGGAACATCAGGGACGTTGTTGACTAGCTGGACAAACGTTTCGTCAATTACTTTAAAAACCCTCAAGTCGATATTCCGAGTTGGAGCGCTATCTTGGTGATCGCGACGCCAAAATTTTCCACCAACTTGCATCCGAATGACGCTCCTATCGTAGGCATGTTTCCATGTCGGCTGCCGTTTCTGAATTCTGTCAGCGATACGAAATTTGTCCATTGCGCCTCCCCGATAACCCACCCCTTGATCCCTCGAATCATCCCACGGTGAAGCCTCCCTGGACTATCGAGCATTGCTTGCGGTAGCGACGCTTACCGCCTCTGACTCTGTCGGCTATCCCTTAGACTTTGTCCAGCTCGTCAACAACGTCACTTAACCCTCCCGGTCTCTGGCGTCATGAAACTGGAAAACCCATGACCCGTTTGAACCGTCAAAAGCGGAAATCAATCCGTTGAAGTCTTGTTGCGCCACGATGGAGCGTGTTAGTTTTGCAGAAGAAGGAGCGAGTGAATGAAATTTTCGATTGCAGTTGTCGGGGTGATTTTATCGATTGCGCTGAACGTATCGGCACAGAGCGGCAAACCAATCACGCTCACTGAGTTGGCGAAGTACAGGAGCGCGGATCGGGAACGTGTGCTTTACGAAGGGGCCAAAAAAGAAGGCAAGTTGACCTGGTATACCTCTTTGGTGCCTAACAAGCAGATTGCAAAAGTCTTTCAAACCAAGTACCCGGGCGTGAGGGTCGACGTCTATCGTGCCGCGGGGAGCACCCTTGCCACTCGGCTTCTGGAGGAGCGGCGCGCCCAGCGTTATCTTGCAGATGCTATCGAATCGACGCCGCCGCAATTGATGTTGTTGCGCGACAGCCAGGCGCTCCAGCCCTTCTCTTCGCCGCACCTGGCGAACTATCCCGACATCGCGAAAGAGGCGGCACCGGGAGATCAGGTGTTGTGGGCGACGGATCGGGAATCTTTAATCGGCGTCGGCTACAACAAAAATGTCATACCAGCCGACGCGGTTCCGAAAAAGTTCGATGATCTGCTCAATCCGGCGTTGAAGGGATTGATGTCGACAGCCAATAATGAAACCGGCGCGCGCGCGATCGGCGCGATGCTTAAAGCGAAAGGTGAAAGCTTTGTCAGAAGACTCAAGGAGCAGAATATTCGGCCGCATAGCACGACTGCGGCGGGATTGGCCGACTTGATCATTTCCGGCGAAGCCCCGCTTTCATTCACGATGGTGCAAACCAATCTGACTCAGCCGGCGGCCAGCAAAGGCGCGCCGGTCGCTTGGGTGCCGATGGAAGTTGTAGCCGTGAACGCCGGTAGCGCTGCGGTCTTGGCCAACGCGCCCAATCCGCACGCGGCATTGCTGTTTGTCGATTTCTTGATCAGCCCCGACGGTCAGAAAATGTATTCTGAGCAGTTGTTCTATGGCAGCGCCGCCAAAGTCTCCGGGTTCGAGCGCTGGTATCCGGAAAAGGGTCTGACCACCGAGGAATACGAAAAGCGCGCCGAAGGTTGGCTCAAGCTCTTGGAAGAAATCAGCCGGAAATAGAGATTGCGCTGTCCCGGTGATTCGAAAGGATCCGTGCTTCTTCGGGAGGCGCCGTGTCGGACGATCATCGCAACGGCAAACTTGAGGCGCGCAGGGAGACAGGCATAGGGTCACCCATTAGCCGGCCGGTCAAGTAGGCACAGACATTCCCGTGAAAAGAATTTTCTCTTTCCCCAGGCGGTGATCTTTCGGTGTTTCTTTTTCTCCAGCTAGATTCCCGTCTGGTTACCGATTCAATTTCGACGGCGCATCTGCCGCCGCCAACGAATAGCTGGTGCTGCGCCCGCCGCCTTGATCTTTGGCAAGAACTCCGCGCTCGACCAGGTCGAGGATGTCGCGCAGCGCTGTATCTTGCGAACATTTCGCGATGGCCGCCCATTTGGATGAGTTCAGTTTGCCTTCGAAGCCGTCCAACAATTTGTTGAGCATCAAACGCTGGCGCTGGTTAAAAGACTTTTGCCCATGGGTTT
>JBGTCC010000007.1:0-16371 GCA_041749055.1 Thermodesulfobacteriota bacterium
CCTTCGCTACGGTTGCCTTGGTCGGCTACACCAACGCCGGCAAGTCGACGTTGATGAACCTGCTCACCCGCGCCGGCGTGTTTGTCGAGGATAAATTATTCGCGACTTTGGACCCGACGACCCGAGCCCTGCGCTTGCCCAACGGCGACAAAGTCATGATCGTCGATACCGTTGGCTTCATCAATAAAATTCCACATTCCTTAATCGAGGCGTTCAAGAGCACGCTGGAAGAGGTGAGCCGCGCCGATTTGCTGTTAAATCTGGTCGATCTGGCCAATCCGCTCTACGAAGAGCAGATTCAAATCATCGAAAAGGTCTTGGGCGAGATCGGCGCCGGTGAGATTCCGACGATCCTGGTGCCCAACAAAGTTGACCTGGCCGGCCCGGTTCCGGTGGCCAGGCTCAAAATCAACGGCGTGGCGCAGGTCTGTCCGATCTCGGCGATGACCGGCGCCGGTGTCGACGAATTACTTGCCGGCGTCGGCCGGATCTTGGACCAGTCGAAGGAACGGATTGAGGCCCATTTTACCCCGGCGCAGCATTGGTTAGTGGCGCTGTTACGCGAACGCGGCCGGGTGGTTGAAGAGCTGCATGACGGCGAATCGATCAAGGTGACCGCCTTGGTCACACCCAAGCTGGCGGGGCAAATCCGCAAATCCTTGCGCTCGAGCCGCGCCGGCAACGATAGCGGAAACTAGCCGTGCTCAATCTGCCCAACACGCTGACCCTCATCCGGATTCTGACCATCCCAATTTTCTTAGAGTTCCTCGCCTATCATCTCTATTGGCAGGCTCTGGTGGTCTTCGCCATTGGCGGAGTCACCGACTTCTTAGATGGTTTGACCGCCCGCTGGCTAAACCAGCAGACCGCGTTGGGCGCTTATCTCGATCCGGTGGCGGATAAACTGTTGGTGATCAGTTCGTTCATCATGTTGGGACTCATCGATGGCATACCCATGTGGCTGACTATGGTCGTGGTGGCGCGCGATGTCCTGATCGTCGTCGGTTATGGCGCGATCTATGTTTTGGTCGAAGAAAAACTCGCTGTCCGGCCCAGCTGGATCGGCAAGTGGAGCACGACCTTCCAGTTGCTCACCTTGGCGGTCGCTCTGGTAACGTTACACGACGCAAATTTGCTCCATCCCTATGTTTTGACCGTCTTTATCGCGCTGACTGCGACGGCGACGGTAGTTTCCGGCCTGCAATATCTCTATCGCGGCCTTATTTGGTTGCAGAATCGGGCCCCGTCAATCACCCCACCTGGTTGACATAACGGCTTAGAATTGGTAATTAATTCGATCTCTTGCGTCATCAAAAGCGACAATGCCGCGGGCCCGCACAGGCACCCCGAAAGGTTTCCAAAGTAAGTTCCAGAGCAGATACGACAATGCAGCCAGCGTTCGACTTTTTAGCCGCTAACGGCCTAATCCGGCACGCCTTACAGGCACGTAGCTCAGTGGGAGAGCGCTTCCTTGACACGGAAGAGGTCGGCAGTTCAATCCTGCCCGTGCCTACCATTTTTTAGTTTGCATTAGATGGATTGTCTTCACGTCACTTTTGCTGACGGCAATGCCGTCGACGTTCGCCCTGGCACCCGGGTGGTCGAGCTGGCTGCGTCCGCCGGCGCCAAGAACTTGGTTGCGGCCAAGATCGACGGAGAAGTCGTCGATTTGAATCGCGTCATCGAGAAAGACTGCACCGTGGAATGGATTTCGCCGGAAAGCACTGAGGGGCTCGATGTTCTGCGCCATTCGACAGCGCATCTCATGGCTCAAGCGGTGCAGAGTTTATTCCCTGGAACCCAGGTGACCATCGGCCCGACCATCGACGACGGCTTCTATTACGACTTCAAACGCGACCAGCCGTTCTCGCCGGAAGATCTCGAGCTGATCGAAAAGCGCATGCAGGAGTTGGTCAAGGCCAATTTGAAAGTGGTGCGTGAAGAGCTGTCGCGCGCCGAGGCCATCGAGCTTTTCCGCAAAATGGGCGAAGCCTACAAGGTCGAGATCATCGAAGGCATCGCCGCCGACAAGGTTTCTCTCTATCGCCAGGGCGATTGGGTCGATCTCTGCCGTGGCCCCCATGTGCCATCCACCGGAGCGATCAAGGCGTTCAAGCTGACCAGCATCGCCGGTGCCTACTGGCGCGGCGACTCACGCAACGAGCAGTTGCAGCGGATTTACGGCACCGCCTGGGCCAACAAAAAAGATTTAGAAGCCTATTTGAAGCGAATCGAAGAGGCCAAGCTGCGCGATCATCGGCGCCTCGGGCCGGCGTTGGATTTGTTCTCGCTCCATCCGATCGCGCCGGGATCGCCATTTTTTCATCCCAAGGGCACGATCATATACAATATTCTTATCCAGTACATGCGCGAGCTGTACAAGCGCTATGGCTACTCCGAGGTGGTCACGCCGCTGATTTATAAGACGGACTTGTGGAAAACCTCGGGGCACTACGAGGCGTTTCATGACGACATGTTCTTGATGAACGTGCATGACGGCGAGTATGGCGTGAAGCCGATGAATTGCCCCGGTCATTGCTATCTCTTTGGCTCGCGCAAGTACTCCTATCGCGATCTGCCGATTCGCTTCGCAGATTTCAGCCGTTTGCATCGCTTCGAGCCCTCCGGCGTTCTTTCGGGATTGACCCGGGTGCGTTCATTCGCTCAAGACGATGCGCATATTTATTGCACGCCCGAGCAGTTGGACGGCGAGCTTGAGCAGTTCGTGGCGATGACCAAAGAAGTCTACAAAGTATTTAGCTTCGACCGCATCGAAGTAACCCTGCAAACCCGCCCGGAAAAATTTTTGGGCCCCGTCGAGCTGTGGGATGCCGCGGAAGCCGGGCTGCGGCGCTGTCTCGAACGCTCGGGATTTTCGGTGCGGCTCTTGCCGGGCGAAGGGGCTTTCTATGGCCCCAAGATCGGTTTCGATTTTCGCGATGTCTTGGAGCGCTCCTGGACGCTGGCGACGGTGCAGATCGATTGCGCCATGCCGGAGCGCTTCGGTCTCAAATACGTCACCTCCGATGGCACCGAGGCGGCGCCGGTGATGCTGCATCGGGCGGTGCTGGGCTCCATCGAGCGCTTTATCGCGATTCTCCTAGAGCACTGCGCCGGTGCTTTTCCATTGTGGTTGGCGCCGGTGCAGTTGACCGTTTTGACCGTGACCGACGACCACAAAGAGTACGCGGCCAGGGTTGTCGATCGCTTGCGGGTGGACGGCTGGCGCGTCGAATTCGACGGCCGCAACGAAAAGCTCGGCTATAAGATTCGCGAGGCGCAATTAGCCAAGGTCCCCTACGCCGTGATCATCGGCGACAAGGAAGTGGCGGCCGAGACGGTTGCGCCACGGCGACGGGGTGGGGAAACCCTCCAGCCCCTGCCGGTGGCGGAGTTCGCCAAGAATCTCCACGCCGAGGTTGCACAAGAAATGGGAGAGGCATAGAAATATAGGATCATGCTGCTGATAGTAGCTACGGAGGTGTCTTATCGCTAGGGAAGCGCGAATCAATCATCAAATTCGTGCCCGTGAAGTCCGCATCATCGGCTCCAGAGGCGAACAGCTTGGAGTGATGCCGTTGCACGAGGCGCTGAAGCAGGTGGAAGCCCTGGATCTCGATTTGGTCGAAGTCGCGCCGGACGCCCAGCCGCCGGTCTGCCGCATGATGGACTACGGCAAGTTTCGCTACGAGCAAAAGAAAAAGCAGCAGGGACCGAAAAAGACCGTGGTCGAGATCAAGGAAGTCAAGATGGGTTCGCGCACCGACGCCCATGACATCGAGCACAAGGTGAAGAATATTCGCAAGTTTATCGATGAAGGCCAGCGCGTCAAAGTATCGGTGTTCTTTCGCGGCCGCGAGATTACTCATCCTGAACTGGGCCGGCATTTGCTTACGGGGGTTGTCGAGTTAGTTCAGGATGTCGCCAAGGTCGATATTCAGCCGCGCCTCGAAGGTCGTAATATGGCGATGCTACTGACGCCGAAGTGAACAAGTTTGCAGTAAACGAGAGGGAGTGAAACGTGCCGAAAATCAAAACTAACCGCGGAGCAGCGAAACGCTTCCGCATTACCGCGAGCGGCAAGATCAAACGCAACAAGGCTTACAAGCGTCATATCTTGTCGTCCAAGGGCAAAAAGCGCAAACGCAACTTGCGCAAGGGAACCATGGTGGCGGCGGTGGAAGCGAAGAACATTCGTCAGATGATTCCCTATAAATAGCCGCCAACTGTCTGTAATGAGCATCAATCAGCATTTGGCATGACCCGAGGCGAGTCATTCGTCATCGGCGGGTCGAAAATCTGCATTGGAGAGGAGTTTAAAAAGTGCCTAGAGCTAAGGGTGGAAGTAAAACTAGACAGCGTCATAAGAAAATTATGAAGCTCGCCAAGGGGTACGTCGGCGGCCGCGGTCGTCTGTACCGCTCCGCGGTGGAGACCGTCGAACGGGGGTTGGTATTTGCGTACCGTGATCGGCGCGTCAAAAAACGGACGTTTCGCGGCTTGTGGATCATCCGCATCGGCGCCGCAGCCAAGCTAAACGGTCTGTCCTATAATCAAGTGATTGATGGGCTAAAGAAGGCCAATGTCGAGATCGACCGCAAAATTCTTGCAGAAATCGCGGTGGCCGATATGCCGGGATTCGGCCGCTTGGTGGAAACCGCTAAAGCTCACCTGAGCCAGTAGCCGCTCTTTCAGTTCAGTCCCATGACCGATTCCCTGGAGGCTCTCCGCGGAGAGGTTCTGGAGCGCATCCAGCAAGCCAACTCCGTCAAGGAGCTCGAACAGCTGCGCATCGAAATGTTGGGCCGCAGCGGTTCGATCACGCAGCTATTGCGCGGTTTGAAGGATCTGCCAACGGAAGTACGGCCGCGCATGGGCGAACGGCTCAATCAACTGCGCCGCGCTCTCGAGCAAGAGCTCGATGCACGATTGGCTGCGGTCAGCCGGCAAGCCAAGTCCAAGGCCCTTGCCGAAGAAAAAATCGATATCACGCTGCCGGGGACGCGCCTGGATCGTGGCCATCGCCACCCGATAACGCTGGTGATCGACGAGATCGTCGAGATCTTTTTGAGCATGGGTTTCGAAATCGCCCGCGGTCCCGATATCGAGGACGATTATCACAATTTCGAAGCGCTCAATATTCCCAAAGACCATCCGGCGCGCGACATGCAGGATACTTTTTTCGTCGCCGGCGGCAACTTGCTGAGAACTCATACTTCGCCGGTGCAGATTCGCACCATGGAAAGCCGCAAGCCGCCGCTGCAAATCATCGTTCCCGGCGCGGTTTATCGCCACGATGACGACGCGACCCATTCGCCGATGTTCCATCAAGTCGAAGGCTTCATGGTCGATCACGATATCGCCTTCGCGGATTTAAAGGGCGTATTGACCCATGTGCTGCGGCAGATTTTCAATCGCGATGCTGGAGTGCGTTTCCGGCCGAGTTTTTTTCCATTCACCGAACCCAGCGCCGAGATCGATATCCAATGCGTCATTTGCGGCGGCGGCGGCACGCTGCGCAACGGTCAAAGCTGCCGTGTCTGCAAAGCCAGCGGCTGGTTGGAAATCTTGGGCGCCGGCATGATCGATCCGGCGGTATTCAAATTCGTCGGTTACGATGCCGAGGAGTTTACCGGTTTCGCCTTTGGCATGGGCGTCGAGCGCATCGCGATGCTGAAGTATGGTATCGACGACATTCGGCTGTTCTTTCAGAATGATCTGAGGTTTTTGCGGCAGTTCAGCTGAACGGAATGGAATGATCGAGGACTGGAGTGATGGAGTGTTGTTTGCGAAACCCATCACGCCAATATTCCAACACTCCAGTACTCCAATTTTATGAAATTTACCCTCAACTGGCTCAAGGAATTCGTCGACTTTTGTGGCACCGCCGCCGAACTCTCCAAGTTGCTCACCAGCGCGGGATTGGAAGTTGAGTCGTTAACGCCGCTCCACGAGCCCGAGAACCAAGCTGAGGACTGGTTATTTGAAATCGCTGTGACGCCCAACCGCGGCGATTGTTTGGGCCTGCTGGGAATCGCCCGTGAAGTTTGTGCGCTCACCGGGGCCCAGGCGAAATTTCCCGCGGTTCAGACGAGCAAGAAAGATCCGCGCATTCATAAGCGTGTGGCGCTCAAGATCGAAGATGCCGGCCAATGCGCCCGCTACTCGGCGCGCATCGTCGACCAGATTAAAATCGCCTCGTCGACTCCCTTGATACGTTTCCGCCTCGAATCCTGCGGCATCCGCGCCATCAATAACGTCGTCGATGCGACTAACTGTGTCATGATCGAGACCGGTCAGCCACTGCACGCCTTTGATTTAGCGCGGCTGACGGCCAAGCAGATCGTCGTGCGGAGCGCTGGCGAGAACCGCAAGTTCACTACCCTTGACGGCGTAGAGCGCGAACTCGCCCATGAAGATTTACTGATCTGCGACGGCGATACTCCAGTGGCGCTCGCCGGCGTGATGGGCGGCATGAATTCCGAAGTAAGCGCAGCCACAACATCGATCTTACTCGAGAGCGCTAACTTCGCTCCAGCGACAATTCGGCGCACGGCAAAGCGCCTGGCGTTGCATAGCGAGGCCTCACACCGTTTTGAACGGGGCGTCGATCCCGAAGGAACCCTTCGGGCACTGGATCGCGCGGTGCAGTTGATTAGTGAAAATGGCGGATGTCGTCCGCTGGCGGGCGCCGCCGATTGTTACCCAGAAAAAGTTAAGCCGGTGACGATTCGCCTGCGCAAACCACGCATCTCGAGAATATTGGGCGTGGAGATTGAGCTTCGGCAAGCTGAGAAGTTGCTCCGCTCCCTCGGTCTCAAAACTACCCGGCAAGCTCAGCAGCTCAATGTCGTCATCCCGACTAGCCGGCCAGACTTGACTCGCGAGATCGATCTGATCGGAGAGCTGGCGCGTCTGCATGGTTATGACAATATTCCAACCACGCTGCCTCTGCTCCGGCCCACTGGTGGTGCGCTGGATTTCAGGCTAGCCGGCGAACGCAAGCTGGGCAATTTTTTCGCCGGCGAAGGTTTCGTCGAGGCGATCAATTTGCCATTCACGTCTGACGCCCTCAATGGTCTGTTCCGTGGTTTATGGCAGGGCTCCCAAGCCGCGGTGCCGTTGCTCAATCCGCTGGCCCAGGAAAATAGCGCCATGCGCCATAGCCTGCTACCTGGGCTGCTCGAAAACTTACGAGTCAATTTGGCGCAAAAGACGGCGAGCTTTCATGTTTACCATCTGGGGAAGGTTTTCCGCTGCCATCCGACCGGTGGGTATGAAGAGCGTCTCTGTGTTGGCGGCCTCATGCATGGGGCGAGGGCGGTTCGCGGTCTTCGTCGCAGGGACGAGTCGACACTGGATTTTCTCCAGTGCAAAGGAGCCGTGGAGGGCGCCATCGAGCTGTTCGGTCTGCACGATTCGATAACCTGGACCGCCGTGGCATCTGACATATTGCACCCTGGCCGTGGGGCACAATTGCACCATAAGGATTGTCCCATAGGCCTTCTCGGCCAGCTCCACCCCGATGTCTCTGAGCAGCTGGAAGTGCCGCAAGTTTATGTATTTGAACTTGACTTCGAGAA
The DNA here is from genome assembly GCA_041749055.1 of Thermodesulfobacteriota bacterium. Lineage (GTDB taxonomy): Bacteria > Desulfobacterota > Binatia > UBA9968 > UBA9968 > DP-20. Next base: position 7,584 of record JBGTCC010000007.1, read on the forward strand.
ATTGCTTGAGTATGCTCCGCGGCGAATGGGAGTGCGAGTGCTGGCAAAATTTCCAGCCATCGAACGGGACTTTGCCATCGTCGTGGATCGCGATTTCGCGGCGCATCGAATCATCGGTTGGATCGAGCATCTCGGCGAGTCCTTAATCGAGCATGTTCGAGTGTTCGATCAGTATATCGGCGCACCGATCCCGGACGGCAAGAAGAGTTTAGCGTACAATATTTCCTATCGCGCCGAGGATCGAACCCTCACCGATAGCGAGGTCAATCCATTGCACCGAAGTGTGGTCGACCGGATCGGCAAGGAATTCGGCGCCGAACGGCGTAGCTAGCAGTGCGGAGCCGCGGATAGTGCGAGGAGGTGGAACATGACCAAAGCGGAAATCATCACGCGCATCTATGAGAAAGTGGGTTTTTCGAAAAAAGATGCCACCGATGTCGTCGAAGCGACCTTTGACATTATCAAGGGGTGTTTAGCGAAAGGCGATAAAGTAAAGATCTCCGGTTTCGGTAATTTTGTCGTCAACACCAAACGTCCGCGTAAAGGCAGAAATCCCCAGACCGGCGATGAGATCATCATCGACGGCCGTAAAGTTTTGACCTTTAAAGCCAGCCAGATCATGAAAAAGAGCTTGAACACGATGGGATCTGCACCGTCGGTTTCTGCGCCCGACGCGCCGGTGTCGGAGTAAGCTCGGCCGAGTTCATGGCGCCCGTACTACCGGAGAAGATTTATTTTAAGATCGGCGAGGTCAGTGAGATCGTCGGCGTCGAGCCTTACGTGTTGCGTTACTGGGAAACCGAGTTCGACCTGCTCAAGCCGTCCAAGGCGCCGTCCAAACACCGGCTCTACAAAAAGCGCGACGTCGAGCTCCTGCTCGATATCAAACGTTTGCTCTACGTCGAAGGCTTCACCATCGAAGGCGCACGCAAGAAACTCAGAGAAGTTAAGAAAGAGGAGAAAAATCAGCTCAAACTGCCGCTTGCCGATCGGAAATTTAAAAATGCTCTGATCAAAGTCAAAAAAGATCTCGAGTCTCTGCGTAAGCTGCTCACGTAAGATTTTCCTAGTGTCGATGGTTCGCATCGCCGATCATTTCCCTTGCCCACGGTTACCGTTGAAATTGATTTAGGCCAATCGGAGTGCTAAATTCCGGCTGCGATAAATCCCTCGTCGGGGCGTGGCGCAGCCTGGTAGCGCGCACGCTTGGGGTGCGTGAGGTCGCCGGTTCAAATCCGGCCGCCCCGACCATTCATCGTCCTCGCTCAAGATCAACATTTTGCCGCGCGCGCGGTGCGGTTAACTTTGCGTTGCCAGCGCCCGCTCTGGGTGCTGCTGTATGGTCGCTCGCGGCGATGCGCGAGAAGCTGGCGCAGCTGGCCGGGCTCGGAGCCGGCCGAAGATGTTTCCATGGCCCGCCTGCGCCGGCTAAAGGATTTGGCCAAACTCAGAGAAAAAACCTGTTCAACCCGTTAGCGCCGTCAGTTAACTGGAAAATCGTCCCCTGACTGTGTTAAATTCCCCGACTGAATCTAAATATTTCCCGCAGCTTGCTGCGGAGACCATTAAATGGGGAATCCAAAGGGGGACGAGCATCCCCTTGGTTGCGTGCGGGGTTAATACCCTGTACGCGCCATGCCTTGGAGTGCGGCTAGAGCTTTCTACAGTGCCGTGTTAACCAACGATCCAGCGTGTCTCTGCCAGGCGAATGTCCCAATGCTCCGGCGTACTTTTGCGGCATACCAGAAACAATATTTCCAAACCTAAGTGAAGAATTCCGAACCGATCGCGCATGATTTCGCCTGGGCCCGCGACCGCATGGTCCAGGAGCAAATTCACGCCCGCGGCGTGACCGATGCCCGGGTGATCGCGGCGATACGCAAGATTCCGCGCCATGTCTTCGTCGATCCGGGAATCGTCAATCGCGCCTATGACGATAGCGCCTTGCCGATCGGCGAGAAGCAGACTTTGTCGCAACCCTATATGTCGGCGCGCATGACCGAGGCGATGTGTCTGGCCGGCGGCGAAAAAGTGCTCGAGATCGGCACTGGGTCCGGATTTCAAACCGCGCTCCTGGCCGAGCTCTGTTTTAATGTTTTTTCCGTTGAAAAGTTGCGTGCGCTGTCGCGCCGGGCGCGCGCGCTACTGGATCAGCTCGAGTATCACAACATCGCGCTCCATGTCGGCGATGGCACGATCGGTTGGTCAGAGCATGCGCCTTACCACGCGATTATCGTGACTGCCGGAGCGCCGCGATTGCCCCAGCCACTGCTCGATCAGCTCGCCGTCGGCGGCCGGCTGGTGATTCCGATCGGCGATGAGCATTCACAGACCCTGGTGCGTTTGACTCGAACCCGTACGAGTTTCAAAAAAGAGCAGCTCGGCGAATGTAAGTTCGTCAAGCTATTGGGCAAATACGGTTGGCGCGAGTAGCGCAATGCTTTATAAGGGATGTCCGGTTTATCTCGGTGAGTTTGCCGGCGTTGAAAGTGCATTTATCGCAGGCGTCTGAATTTCATGATTTTCCGGTTATCATGGCTCTGGGCCGGCCTCTCTGTTCTCGCGCTGGCCGGTTGCGCGTCGTTCAGGAGTAGTCCGCCAGCACCGCCGCCCAGACCGGGATCGAATATAGTTCATGTGGTCAAACCTGGCGAGAATCTTTTCCGCATTGGCAAAGCGTACGATGTTTCCTTCGACGAGTTGGCCAAGGCCAATCGGCTGAAGGATGCGAGTCAAATCTACGTCGGCCAGAGACTCTTGATTCCCGGCGCCAACCGGCAATTGCCGACGGATACCATCGCTCCGCTAGAGGCGGCGCCGGTGCCGCGTACGCTGCCGCCGCCCGCCGGAATTGGCGGCGATTTTTTACTCTGGCCGGTAAATGGCAAGATCAATTCCAACTACGGTCCGCGCGGTTCAAGTTTTCACGACGGTATCGATATCGCCGCGCCGGAAGGGACTCCTATCCATGCGATCGAACGCGGCGAAGTTATTTTCAGCGATCAGCTGCGCGGCTATGGCAACATCGTCATCCTGCGCCATCACGGCGGGATGGTTTCGGTGTACGCCCATAACCAAGTCAATCTCGTGCGCGAAGGCCAGCCGGTGAGTAAGGGCGAGGTGATTGCCAAGGTTGGCAGCACCGGGCGGGTGACCGGCTCGCATCTGCATTTGGAGATTCGCCAGAACAATACGGCACAAGACCCGCTGCGTTACCTGCCGCAGTTGTGCTGTATATCGGCTTCCGATAATGTGGCGCCGAAAGATTAGAGGTTCTCCATCATGAAAGAGTTGGCGACGGTTAGAAACGATGTGGTCGGTAGCTTGCTGCGGCCGGCGCAACTTAAAGCGGCGCGGCAGCAATATGACGAGGGCGCATTATTGCTAGAGCAATTGCGCCAAATTGAAGATCAAGGAATTCGCGACGCGGTCAAGCTGCAAGAAGAAGTCGGCCTAGCCGTCGTCACCGACGGCGAGTACCGCCGGCTCAATTTTCAAGACAGTTTCGGCGAATCGGTGACCGGCTACGACGCCGGCAAACCCAGTCTAAAACTTTACGAGACGCGGGTGGCGGGAAGCAGTCCGCTGCGCCGTTGGGAGATCCCTGACCAGGGTGAACAGAAGGGCACCGCGGTGGCGCAGCGCCGCCCGGTGCTGGCAAAGCTCGGATTAGCACGCAATGTGCCGGCGGAAGAGTTTCGCTTCTTAAAGCAAATCACCGGCAAGCCTGGCAAGGTCGCGTTGATTGGCCCGGATCGGATCGCACAGCGATTCGATTGGCAGAACTCTACCGCTATCTATTCAGGACTAGACGAGTTCGTGGGCGATGTCGTCAAGGTGGAGCGCGAGATCATTGGCGGCTTGGTCGATGCCGGCTGTCGCTACGTGCAGATCGACGCGCCGGGCTACACGGCCTACGTCGACCCTCCGTCGCTCGCCGCCATGCGCGCTCGGGGCGAGGATCCGCAGGAAAACTTCAGCCGCTCCTTAAAGGCCGATAACGCCGTGCTTGCCGGCTTCGACGCTGTTACTTTCGGCATTCACCTATGCCGCGGCAATCAGCGCAGCATGTGGCATCGCGAAGGCACCTACGACGAAATCGCCGAGCGGTTGCTTAATGAGCTGCATCATGACCGGTTTCTCTTTGAATACGATACGCCGCGCGCCGGCGGCTTCGAACCGTTGCGCTTTTTGCCCAAGGGCAAGGTCATCGTGCTCGGTTTGGTCAGCACCAAGGTGGCCGAGCTTGAGACCGTCGACGACCTCAAGCGGCGCATCGATGCCGCCGCCAAGTACGCGCCGCTCGACCAGATCGCGATTAGTCCCCAGTGCGGATTTTCCTCCGATGTCGTCGGCAACTTGATCAGCGACGACGATCAGAGGCGCAAGCTCGCCGTGGTTGTCGAAACGGCGCGCCAGGTTTGGGGCTAGTCCGCGCAGCGCGAGGCATGGATAATATCAAATTTTGGATTGCAAATTTCAGATTCTAGAGTTTTGAGAGGTGGTTGGGTATGGGTGACGAGATTGCCAGTATTCGCAGCGCGATTCGCGACATTCATGATTTCCCCAAGCCGGGTATCGTTTTTAAGGACATCACGCCGCTTTTAAGTAACGGGCGATTGTTCGCCAAGACCATCGACTTGATCGCGGCGCGCTATCATGGGCAAAAGATCGACACGGTGTTGGGCGTCGAGTCGCGTGGGTTTATCTTCGGTTCCGCTCTGGCGTACAAATTGGGTGCCGGTTTTAGCGTCGTGCGCAAGCCCGGCAAGCTGCCCTACGACACCCATAGCGCCAGTTACGAGCTCGAATACGGCAAGGATTCGTTGGAGATCCATGTCGACGCCATCGCACCGCGAGCCCGGGTGGTGATCGCCGACGATTTGATCGCCACCGGCGGCACCGCCGCGGCGACCGCCGCGCTAGTTACGCGACTGGGCGCGATCGTGGTCGAATGTGCCTTCGTCATCGAACTGGAGTTTCTCAATGGCCGCGAAAAGCTCAAACCCTATGGGGTTTATTCGGTGCTCCAATATGATTCAGAGTAGCGGCGCAAAGTCTCTGTTTGTGCAGCGTTTCCATTCCTTGACTTCACCCGCCATTGGTCTATAAGTTGAAGTTGACTTGGCCGACTAACCTAGTGAAAAGTTTGGGCTTCATTCGCAGCATGCCGGCGCTGCAGCAAATTAGGATCGATTGATGAAACGGATTGAACAGATGTCGCTGTGGGAGCGGCTGTATTTCCCTGAAATCTTTCGCGGGTTGATGGTCACCGGCTATCGTTTCTGGCGAAATCTGGCGGTCCATTCGTTGCAAAAGTTCGGACACGCGAAAAATTCGTCAGCATCGATCACGGTGCAGTACCCCGAAGAGAAGTGGACTTATCCCGACACCTTTCGCGGCCGCCACCGGCTCACTTTAAAAATTGATGACACCGTGCAATGCACGGCTTGTTATTTGTGCGCCACCGCATGCCCGGCGGAGTGCATCTATATCGAAGCTGGCGAGTACGCTGACAAGTCGGTGGAGAAGTTTCCGATTCGTTACGAGATCGATACGCTACGCTGTGTCTATTGTGGCTACTGTGTCGAGGCCTGTCCTTGCGATGCGATTCGCATGGACACGGGAACCCATCCGGGCAACTTGGGTTTTAGCCGCAAAGATTTCGTCGAGACCAAAGAAGTGTTGATGCAACGATCGAAGGATTTGGCCGACAAGGGCAAAACCGGACTTTACGAAGAGTACGTCAAACCTTATCGCCACGTCTGAGCACGGCGGCGATTTCCAGCCGAAGGAGGCAAAATCATGGCAAGTACGCAATCTCCGAATGACATCCAGCCCACCGGGCTTACCACGCAGCCGCTACCGGCATCGCACAAAGTCTATGTCCATAGTCATCAGCGTCCTGAGATCAGCGTGGCGATGCGCGCCGTGGTGTTGTCCAACGCCCAACATGGCAACGGCCACGGCGAGCATGCCAATCCGCCGTTAATGATCTACGACACCTCTGGACCTTACACTGATCCTGAGGCTCGGACCGACATTCGCCAGGGCTTAAAGCCGATGCGCCTCGATTGGATTCGCGGGCGCGGCGATGTCGAGGAACTGGCCGGTTCGAGCTATCAAGCGCCGGTTAAGAAAAATGGCAAGGCGAGCGATCCCCAGACTGAGCGCTTTCCCGACAGCGCGCGGCGGCCGATCCTGCGCGCGAAAGAGGGTTGCAATGTTTCGCAGATGCATTACGCCAGGAGGGGCATTGTCACCCCTGAGATGGAGTACGTGGCGATTCGGGAAAATCTCGGACGGCAGCAAGCGTTTGAGAGCAACGGTCATGGCCGCACCCATAACGGTTACAGTTTCGGCGCGGCGATCCCCAAATTTGTCACGCCGGAATTTGTGCGCGATGAAGTCGCTCGTGGGCGGGCGATTATTCCCTCCAACCTCAATCATCCCGAGAGCGAGCCGATGATCATCGGCCGCAATTTCTTGGTCAAAATCAACGCAAACATCGGTAACTCGGCGGTGGCGTCGTCCATCGAAGAAGAAGTCGAAAAGATGATCTGGGCCACTCGCTGGGGCGGCGACACGGTCATGGATCTCTCCACCGGCATGGATATCCATGAAACCCGCGAGTGGATCTTGCGCAATTCGCCGGTGCCCATCGGCACGGTGCCGATCTACCAGGCGTTGGAAAAGGTCGACGGCAAAGCGGAGGAGCTTACCTGGGAGATTTTTCGCGACACTTTGATCGAGCAGGCCGAGCAGGGCGTGTCTTATTTTACGATTCATGCCGGCGTCCTTTTGCGCTATGTGCCGCTCACCGCCAAACGTGTCACCGGGATCGTCTCGCGCGGCGGTTCGATCATGGCCAAATGGTGTCTCGCCCATCACCAGGAGAATTTCCTCTACACCCACTTCGAAGATATCAACGAGATTATGAAGGCCTACGATGTCGCCTATTCATTGGGCGACGGTTTGCGCCCCGGCTGCATCGCCGATGCCAACGACGAAGCACAATTCGGCGAGTTGGAAACCCTTGGCGAGTTGACCGAGATCGCCTGGAAGCATGATGTCCAGGTGATGATCGAAGGGCCCGGCCATGTGCCGATGAACATGATTCATGAAAACATGACCAAGCAGTTGGAAACTTGCCACGAAGCGCCGTTCTACACTCTCGGGCCGCTGACCACCGATATCGCACCGGGCTACGATCATATTACCAGTGCCATCGGCGCGGCGATGATCGGCTGGTACGGCACGGCGATGCTCTGTTACGTGACGCCGAAAGAGCATCTCGGATTGCCGGATAAGAAAGACGTCAAGGACGGCGTCATCGCCTACAAGATCGCCGCCCACGCCGCCGACTTGGCCAAGGGCCATCCGGGCGCCCAGGAGCGCGACAACGCCCTCAGCCAGGCGCGCTTCGAGTTCCGCTGGGAAGATCAGTTCAATCTCAGTCTCGATCCCGAGACTGCACGTGAGTTCCACGATGAAACCTTGCCGGCGCAGGGCGCCAAGGTGGCGCATTTCTGCTCCATGTGCGGGCCGCATTTCTGTTCCATGAAAATTACCCAGGACGTGCGCGATTACGCGGCGGAGTTGGGCGTTCAGGAAGAAGCCGCCCTGGCTGCGGGCATGAAAGAAAAAGCGGAAGAATTTAAAAAATCCGGCGGCAAGATTTACCAGGAAGTCGGCGCCGCGGCAGCGGGCGAAAGCGCTCCCGTCACCATGCGGGCAGCGGCGAAAGACTGATCGCTCCTAACGATTTATGCTCCAGTGAACTGGCCGCCTTCTGGCGGCCAGTTCCATTTTGATCTTGGTTCATCCATGCCGCGTCTCAGCCGTAAACCACCGGTTCGGGTGCTGCTCTACGGCTTTGGGCCGTACCGCATGTTCACCGAGAACATTACCGCAAAAATCATCGAGTCTCTGGGGCCCCGGCCGGGGCTGGGCAAAATTGTTTTTCCGGTGCGCTTCCAGCGCCGGCAGTTCATTGAAGCGCTACGAACCGCCATGCCTTTGATGGTCGTGGGTTTGGGACAAAGTTCGCGGCCGAGAATCGAGGTCGAGACCCGCGCGATCAATCGCCGGCGGGCTAGTAAGACCGGTGCGCCGCGTTTGATCACCGCAGGCGGAGAAGCTTGGGTGCCGGCAACCATGCCGCTCTCGGTGACCCGTCCCGCGGCGAATTCGATCAACGCCGGCGACTATGTCTGCAACTTCTCGATGTATGTGATGCTTGCGGAGCTTGAACGGCAAGACCACAATAGCCGCTTCGCCTTTGTCCACATTCCCTTCAATCACGACCTACAGGCCGCGTGCCGGTATGTTGAACGGATCCTGGGCAAGTGTTTCAACTTGGCTGATAAGTTAGAGCGCGACCGCGCCGCCAAGCGGCTAGGCGGTTAGCCGCCGGAGCGCTTCGAAATATTTGTCCTGGGTTTTCTTGACGATGTCGGGCGGCAATTCCGGCGCCGGCGCTTTCATGTTCCAATTGAGTTGAAGCAGATAATCGCGCACGAACTGCTTGTCGAAACTTTCGGGCGTTTTTCCCGGTTGGTAACCATCCATCGGCCAAAAGCGCGATGAATCGGGTGTCAGCACTTCGTCGATCAGCAAGATGTCGTCGCCCTCCATGCCGAACTCAAACTTAGTATCGGCGATGATGATGCCTTTGGTTTCGGCCAAGGCACGTGCCCGTTGATAAATCGCGACGGTGGCGTCGCGCATCTTTTCGGCTTTGACCTTGCCGACTTTTAGGATCATCTCGTCGAAGCTAATGTTGATA
>JBGTCC010000008.1:0-3078 GCA_041749055.1 Thermodesulfobacteriota bacterium
AACGGTAGTGTGAAGGGCAGGGTCCAGGGTGGATTCCACATAATCAGCGCCGCGTCACTGCCCCAGCCGACGGATCGCTGCAAATGGAGCAATTCGTCCGGCGCGTAAGGGTTACCACCGTTCAACAACAAACGGCTCGCCGACCAGTATTCGACAAAGTCCCGCACTCCCGCTGACTGGGCGGTCGGAGTCGTCTGGGCCGAGGCGATGCATACCTGGATAAAATCAGCCGAACCGACCAATGCACAGCAGAGGAGGACAACAGCCATGCGACGCCGCTGGGTTGTTGGCGCGGTCGATGGCGGTACCAGCTGGAACAACATGAGAAATATTTTTATGAGATTGTCGGCGAACTCTACGGCAAGGGTCCAGCCACGCGGCATACCTGTTGACGGGTGAGGTGCTTCGAGCTAGCGCCAATCAGGTTCTGGTTAAGTCATACCCCTGGGATCAGCAGTCCGCGACTCGTTAGACTGACAAGCCGATCGATATTGGTCAGGAACTCATTCCTTAACACCGGCGTGCGATTCAGCCGCCAGAGAATCTCACCATTGGACCACGCGGTTTCACGGGCTTTACGCACGCTCCAGTTGGCCGCGTTGTCATCGAGATCAGCCAAACTTTGATCGATGACGCCGACAAGCCCAGTGGCGATATAGCGCTTGGCTTCTTCCTGCACCGTTTCGAGAATCGAATTGACCCTTTCGAAGTCGCGAAACTCCGCTGTGCCGCGCTTGAGAACGACGCGCAACGCCTTTCCCGTCTGCACCAGGGCAACCGGCAAATCGTGATTGATATGGGCATTGATGCCTGCCAGTGCGAATTGCACGCGCTTGATGCCACGACGATCGCGCGCCTGAAACAAGGGCAGCCAGGCGCGCGCGACCCGGTCGCGATTACGCTGCCAATCGCATACGGCGGCAAAATAAAGCTTGGCGAAATACACATCGAGCTGCTCCAACCATTGGCCATTCTCCCATCGAACCGTCTGTGGCGGCCTGCGCACGGCTTCAGTAACTTTGAGGTAAAGCAGGTTAAACCACTTGAGACCGTTGTCGTTCGCCAATTCGCTGTCGAGACCGCGCAAAACCGTTATGACATCGTCAATGGTTTCGATCGTCGAGGAGCGAATCAGCTGATACAGGTCTTGATCGTCAATCGCCATGGTGCAGCGCTCCGAGTCGAATCTGTGTCAGCAGGATATTCGCACTGGCTGCTGCTAAAAGGGCACAACGGCTATGAAGGACAATGGCACGCCCGTCAGTTCTGCTGAATCCCGTAGCGGCGGGCGAAGCCATAGTAAAAGATCGCCACGGTGACCAGGATGGCGGTCCAGATCACGCCGAAGGCGGCGAGCTCGCCGACTTGAGCGTTTTCCCAGAGCTCGAAGATCGCCACCGATACCACTGGCGTTTGCGGGCTGACAAGCAAGACCGACATGGACAACTCTTTGGCGGACAGGAGAAAGATAAAAATCCAGCCGCCGAGAAACGATGGCATCATCAGCGGCAGGATAATCCGGCGCATGGAGCTATACCACGACGCGCCGGAAACATAGGACGCCTCTTCCAGTTCCTTGTGCAACTGCAACAAGCCGGAGTGAGTGTAGCGGATGCCGTAAGGAATGTAGCGCGTGACGAAGGCGATCAGCAGTATCCACAAGGTCCCGTACACCGGAATCGGCACGAATAAATAAAATCGCAGGATCGCTAGGCCCATAACGATGCCGGGGAATAACAATGGCAGCGTGGTCAAGAGATCGAGCAGCCAGCGGCCGCGTATTTTGGTGCGCACCAGCAACCAGGACGCGAGTAGGGTGAGGATCATGACGAAGCTCGCGCTGCCAAGGCCGAGCAGCAGGCTATTTTTGATCGCATCGGTGATCTTGGTAAAGTTGAGCGCCGCAACGTAATTTTTCAGGGTTAATTTCGTCAGCCCCTCCAGGCCCGGCTGCATGTAATAGGGCAGCACCGACGCCCAGAGAATGATCAGAAACGGCAGCACCAGCAAGACAATAGAATAGGTCACCAGCCCCGCCCCAGCCAGGTAACGCCAGCGGCCGAGATTGATCAGCGTTGGCCGGTAGCCCTTGCCGGTGACGGTTTGATAGCGGTCGCCCTCGCGGGTCAGGCGAAAGTAAATATACAGGGTCGCCGCCACGACAATCATCAACAGCACGGCGAACGCCCCGGCGCTGCCATAGCGCGGCGGCAGTTTTTGCGCGTCGAGATAAATCGATGTCGTCAGCACTCGGATGTCCCCGGGCAATCCTACCAAGGCGGGTATCTCGAAGGCTTCGAAAGAGCGGATAAAGATCAAAAGCATGACCGAGAAGAACGCCGGCAGCATCAGCCGCAAGGAAACCCGCCGCATGGTCTGCCAGACCCGCGCGCCGCAGGCCGCCGACGCTTCTTCAAGGGACGGATCCATGGAACGAAACGCCGCGGCGAGCATGAGAAAGACAAACGGCGACCAGAGCAGCGACTCGATCATGATCATGCCGAACAAGGAATAGACGTTGAGCACTGGCGTGGTCTGATCGAACAGAATCTTAAGCCAGTAGTTGACCGGCCCGGCCCGGCCGAGTAGGAGCAACCAACCGATGGTATAGAGAATGAACGGCGTGCCGAAGGAAGCGAACGCAGTAAAATAGCCCAACCCGCGCAGCGGGCTGTCGGTACGAACGACGATCCAGGCGATCGAGCCGCCGAGCAGGGTCGCGAACACCGCGCTGCCGATGGAAAAATAGAAAGTATTGAGAAACGGGCCGATGATCTGCAACTCGCGGAAGAGATCTTCATAATAACGCAGCGTGAACTGATCGATCTCGCCGGTGAGCTTGGTAGTGAACAGGCTGGTTTGAATCACCGAATAAAGCGGCGGCAGGACCAAATAGCCGGTGACGACGGACACACAGATCATCACCACGGTAGCGACATCAAAGCGCGAGGCCATGCCAAAAGAAAAACCCGCCCGCGCGCTATCGCGCTTAAGCGCCAATTCCATGGATTCGCTCGCTGGCTGCTTTGCCATGTTTCTAACCGCCGCTATTTCAGAAACACGCTGTTAAAGTAGTCC
>JBGTCC010000009.1:0-6505 GCA_041749055.1 Thermodesulfobacteriota bacterium
GACCCCAAACATTGGTGGGGCGGCCATATCTATATCGACAACGCCAAACGTTACATCTACAACTTCGTCGCCTATCAGACCGTCAGTTTGTGGAGCGATCCGAATCAGTACAAACCCAGCGAGTTCAAATCCTTCGACGATCTGTTGCATCCTAAACTGCAAGGCAGGATCGGCATCAGCGATCCGCGCACGCCCGGCTCCGGTTCGTCCATGTGGTCGTATATGCATTACATTAAAGGCGAAGAGTATCTGCGAAAATTGGTGGCGCAGAAACTATTTATCACCCGCGACCTGCGCCTGTTGGCGGAGAATCTTGCGAGGGGAAAGATCGCCGTCACCTCCGGCATCGGCTATTCGGAATTCCAACCGTTTATCAAAGCCAATCTTCCGGTAGCGCCGCTGCCAGTGCCGAAGGAGGGGCTCTATATCAGCGGCGGCTATGGTCATCTGACCGTTCTCAAGAATCCGCCCCATCCCAATGCCACTAAAGTTTTCGTCAACTGGCTGCTCAGCCGCGACGGTCAAGAAGTATTCGGCCGCGGCATGGGCGTGGGCAGCCGCCGTCTGGAGATCGATACCCGGTGGCTCAAAGACTATGGGGTCATCGCGGCCAAGGATTTTCTCACGCCGGACCAGTTCTACAAGTACGAAAATCAATCCGAAGAAAAGATCAATAAGGTGCGCGAGCCCGCCGCGGCCTTCGCACGCAAGGTATTGGGGGCTTAGACGTAATTGCCAATGGGAGTTGTTAAATGGCCGGACGAGATCTACGCGACTTCATAGACGATCTGGAAGAACGCAACGAGCTGCACAGAGTAACTGCCGAAGTCGATTGGAACGAGGAGCTGGGCGCGATCACCCGCGAGGTGTCGAGCCAATATGGCCCAGCGCTGCTGTTCGAGAATATCTCGGGCCATAAGAGCACCCTTTGCCGCCGCCTGTTCACCAACGGCACCGGCAGCAAGAAGCGCATGTGTTGGATCCTCGGCGTGCCGGATACCACGTCGGATGCGGAAATCGTGCGCGTGTTCAAAGAGCGCTTCGGCAGGCCGGTGCCCCCGGTGACGGTGAGCAGCGGGCCGGTGAAAGAAAACATCGTCAAAGGCGACGATGTCGATCTCTATCAACTGCCCGTGCCCAAGTGGAATCCCCTCGACGGCGGCCGTTACATCATGACGTCGGGCAGTGTCGTCACGCGCGACCCCGACCAGGGCACGCTCAATGTCGGCACCTACCGCGGCATGATCGGCACGAAAAATACCATCGGCGTGCTGCTGGCGACTACTCAAGGCTGGGGCGTTCACTTTACCAAGCAACGCAGCCGCAATCAGTCCATGGCGGTGGCGGTGGTGTTGGGTTGGGATCAATCTTTGTTCATCGCCGCATCGACGCCGGTGATTCATCCCGAATATGACATGGCCGGCGCGCTGCGGCGCGCCCCGGTGGAACTGGTCAAATGCGAAACCAACGATCTGCTGGTGCCGGCGTCGGCTGAGATCGTTCTTGAGGGATTTATTTCGCCGGATCCCAGTACCTTCACTTTAGAAGGTCCGTTCAGCGAATACCCCGGCTACTATGGCGGCAGCAAGTCGCCCAAGCATACAATCCAGGTGACCTGCATCACCCACCGCAACGATCCGATCTTTCATGGCTGCTTGACCGGCGCCAGTCCTGGGCGCACCAACGAGTGCAGCACCTGGACTCCGGCGACATTTTCGGCGATGGCTTGGCATACCCTCGAACAGGCGGGGGTGCCGAACATCACCGGCGTCTGGCGCGGCAAGTGGCCGGAGATGCTGCGCATCCAGATTCACAAAACTCACCGCGGCCATGCCCAGCAGGTGGCCGCCGCATTGTGGGGCAGTCATTTGGGCAACTACGCCGGCAAGCATCTCATCGTCGTCGACGACGATATCGATATTCACGACGGCGAAGCGCTGGAGTGGGCGCTCTGTTATCGGGTCAACGCCGGCTTGGGCGATATCACGACGTTTGCCGGTTCTTCAGGCTCGATGCTCGATCCCAGCGTGCCGCTCGCCGACCGCAATTCGGTCAAATACGGCCATGGCCTTTGGACCCGCGTGTTAATCGACGCGACGATCAATTGGGCGTTGGAGCCGCAGGAACAATATGGCGGCAAGCGCTATCCGCCGCTCGGGACGACCGTCTCCGCCGAGATGGCGGCTACCGTTAAAAGGAGATGGAGCGAATATGGATTCTAACGTTCGGAACATCCAATCGGCACGGGCGCGGCAGCGAACTTATTACGAGCGCTTCATGGAAAAAGAAGGCGTGCCGGTGGTCGAGGGGTTTGGCATCACCGACGTGGGTTATCTCCAGCTCAAGCCTTGGAAACGGTTGGGCTGCGATGGCGCGTATTTACAGCTGCGCGGCCTGGAAGGCATTACCGGCGTGTACGTCGGCAAGCTCGCGCCGGGCGCCGCGAGCACACCCGAGCGCCATTTGTATGAGAAGGTGATCTACATTCTGCAAGGCGAAGGCGTCGCGGAAATCCAACAGCGCGACCGCGTGCCGCAGACGATTTCATGGCAAACCGGCAGCCTGTTTTCGCCGCCGATGAATGTGCTGCATCGCTTGATGAATCACGGCAACGAGCCGGCGCTATTTCTCGCGGTTACCACCGCGCCTATGGCCCTCGATCATTATCACAACGAGCAGTTTATTTTTAACAGCGAATTTGCTTTTAACGATCGCTATGATGGCGAAGCTGGCTACTTCGATCCGGGTGTGGAACGTTATCTCGCGTCGAACAATCGCCAGTGGATTTGGGAAACCAATTTCATCCCCGATGCGCGCAGGGCCCGACTCGACGCTCAAGAACAGAAGGGCGCCGGCGTCAATATCACCCAGTTTGAGATTGCCAATAATATCTTGATCGGCCATCTCGCCGAGTGGCCGGTGGGGCGCTACCACAAGGCGCATTTTCATGGCGGCGGCGCGGTGTTGCTGATCCTGCGCTCGCGAGGCTATTCGCTCATGTGGCCCAACCATTTGGGCACCCAGCCCTATGAAAACGGTTTCGGCGCTCAAGTGGTGCGGGTCGACTGGGTGCCGGGCAGCGTTTTCTGCCCGCCGACCAATTGGTTCCATCAACACTTTAATACCGGGCCGGAGCGAGCGTTGCAGCTGGCGCTACGCTGCGGCAGCCAGAAGTTTCCCCTGGGCATCCGGGTCGCGGCGATCCGAGGCGGCGTTTACACCTCGGTCAAGCAGGGCGGCACGCTGATCGAATATGAGGACGAAGATCCGTCCATCCGGCAAACCTACGAAGCCGAGTTGGCGCCGCAGGGCATCGCGCTGGATATGAATTACGATGCAGCGGCCAACGACGATTGACGATTTTCGCCGGTCCCCGTATAACAGCGCGAACATATAAATTCTCCGATGAGTGAAAAATCCCAATCTATAGATCCGCCCATGGGGTTTGCCGTGGCCCCGGCAACTTTCAAACGCAGGTTTCAGATGCCGCCGTTGACGATCATCTTGCTGATTTTGGTTGTCGGCTTTCTGGTTCTGACACCGCTGTTTCTGATGATCCTCAATAGTTTCCAAACCGCTCGCCCCGGCCAGCCGATTGTCTGGGGCATCGACGGCTGGATCAAAGCCTTTACCACACCCGGCATCCTCAAGGCGATGACCAACACGGTCACCTTGGCGGTTACCCGGCAAGCGATTGCCCTGCTGATCGGCGCGTTCTTCGCTTGGCTGATCGCGCGAACTGACATTCCCATGAAAGGCATGTTGGAGTTTTTTTTCTGGCTGTCGTTTTTTCTGCCGGCTTTGCCGGAAACCATGGGTTGGATCCTTCTGCTCGATCCGAAATACGGGCTGATGAATCAGGGACTGATCAGCCTCGGTATTCTGAGCCAACCGATTTTCAACATCTATTCTTTCTGGGGCATCGTCTGGGCGCATATGGGCGGCAGCGTGAGCGTCAAGGTGATGCTGTTGGCGCCGGCGTTTCGCAATCTCGATGCGGTGCTCGAGGAGGCGTCGAAGATTTCCGGCGCGAGCGGCGTCCGGACGTTTTTTCGCATCGTCATACCGGTGATGATGCCGGCGATCCTGGTGACGACGATCTTGGGTTTGATCCGCTCATTGGAAGCCTTCGAGATCGAGCTCCTGCTTGGCACTCCCATCGGCTTGCAAGTCTACTCGACGAAGATTCACGAGTTGGTGACCTGGGAGCCGCCGCAATTCGCGCCGGCGATGGCGCTCAGCACGGTGTTCCTCGGCGCGCTGTTGCTGATGGTCGCGCTGCAACGCAAGTATATCGGCAAGCGCAGTTATGAAACGATTACCGGTCGCGGCTTTACCATCCGGCCCACTCCCCTCGGCAAGTGGCGTTGGCCGGCCTTTGCCATGGTGCTGCTGTTCGCGGTGTTCATCACCCTGGTGCCAACCACGTTGTTGCTCTTGGGCACGTTCATGAAGTTGTTCGGCTTCTTCAACATCGCCGATCCCTGGACCTTGGAGAACTGGCACGCCACGCTGAGCGATCCGGTCTTGTTACGCTCGCTGTGGAATACTTTGGCGATCGGTTTCGGTTCCGGGTTGGTCGGGGTGTTTTTCTATTCTCTGATCGCCTATGTGGTGGTCAAAACCCGTCACACCGGCCGCGGCCTGCTCGATTTTCTCTCCTGGCTCCCATGGTCGGTGCCTGGGATTCTCTTGGGCATCGCGCTGCTCTGGACCTTTCTTCAGACCAAGATATTTCTGCCGATCTACGGCACGATCTATATCTTGATGATCGCTATGGTGATCAAGAGCATGCCCTTCGGCGCGCAGATGATTAAAAGCGTGTTGATTCAGCTCGGCAGCGATCTCGAAGAAGCCTCCAAAGTCTGCGGCGCCACCTGGATCGACACCTTTCGGCGGGTCATTCTGCCTCTGATCATGCCGGCCATGATTACCGTCGCCCTGGTTGGTTTTATTTCCGCCGCTCGGGATATCAGCACGGTCGTGTTGCTCGGTTCCGGCAAGTCGCGGACGCTGTCGTTGCTCATGCTCGACTTCGCCGCTGGCGCCGAGTTCGAGAAAGCCACGGTGGTTGCGGTGATCATCGTCGGTTTGGTCGTTGGCGCGGCACTCTGCGCCCGCGCGCTCGGCGGTCAGGTCGGGGTGCGGGAATAGGCCATTCAGCGGCGCCGTCACAGCTCGCACTGACGATCACGTAGAATAGGAGCGAGGCAATCCACCACCGCTCGGGATTAATTCGGATTAACCACTGGGATTATTTTGCCGGACCACTCAGATGCCATGCTGCTTGACCGCGCGATTGCTCTCGTATAGGGTCTGTCGCGCATGAATGTTCCAGGTGCAAATCAGCGGTTAAACAAGTTTTCTCTCATGATCCTGCGCGGTCTCCTGTATTTATTGCCGTTACTGCTGATCTCGCAGCTGGTCAGACAACCGGTGCTCGATGACCAATTTCCCGTCAAAGGCGCGCGGGTTCTCAGCGCAAAGATCGTTAAACAACAAAACCAATCCCGCAACGGTTTCGGTCATCTGGTTCAACCTGCTCTGGCGGTGGGTAGTGGCATATTTACCGCCTGGTTCTACCTGTGTTTCATTATCCTCCCTCGGCCATATGAAATCCTTCGTTCGCCCTTAGTGGGCCTGCATTCCAGTCGAGCTCCTCCTCATGCCGTGGTCTGAGCCCGGCTCGGACCAGGGATTGCCGTCACTTCGAATCATTAAATACGGCATAAGAGCAGTTGCACCGATCCTGCGGTGAATCTGCGCATGAGGAAAAGCAATGAACCAGTTTGACAAAATGGTGAGCGTCGATCCGATCGTCGCTGAGGCATTTTTCGGTTCGAGCGGTCATAATGGCCCAGTGAGTGCGGAGCGGGAGCTCATGATCGCCGTGCTCAGCGATGCCATCGAATGTTATTGGAAGCATCGTCAGTCGCGGGGAGCATCGGCTATCCGTTTGTATCAAGACGCCAAGGCTTGGCTATTCGCCGACAACGAATACCAGCCATTTTCATTCCAGAACATTTGCCAGACTTTGCGTTTGGAGCCGAGCTATATTCGCCGCGGTATACTGACGGGTGGGGAGTCAGTGCCGCCGGCCAATGTCCCATCATTGGCTGCCGCGGAACTGGGCGGCCGGCGTTATATCAAACGCAAATTGAAGAGTGGGCGGGCATGGAAAGGAGGCGTGCGGTTATCGCGCCAGAGAGTGCGGCCGCTGCGCCTTCGTCCCGGTGGCTAAGCGTGAGCGTTTGCCCAGCCCCGGCTTGCTCCCGCTGGGCCTGATCAGGGCGCGCCGCAAAAGCGCACGGTGTTGTCGAACAAGATGCTGCGTTTTTGACCCTCGGTGAGGTCGCTGCGCTGCAGTATTTCGCTGGCGGCGTTGTCGCGGCCTTCGCCATGGGGGTAGTCCGATGAGAACAAAATATGCTCAGCGCCGACCAGGGCGATTTCTTGCAACAGCAGCGGGTCGTCGGCTTCGGGGGCGATGAAGAAGCGGCCCGAG
>JBGTCC010000010.1:0-1838 GCA_041749055.1 Thermodesulfobacteriota bacterium
AAATTGCAAATATGAGATCAAACGGCAACATACTCGTTGTTGAAGACCAGGAGAGCGCCCGTGAAAGTCTCGTCGAGCTGTTGCGGGGTGAGGGTTACGACGTCTTTGAGGCGGCGGATGGCAATGAAGGGATCGCCAAGATAAATCAACTCGATCTCGATATCGTGCTGAGCGATCTGATGATGCCGGGAGCGGACGGCCTGGCGGTGCTGAAGCATGTCAGAGAGGTGTCACCGCAAACTATGGTCGTTCTCATGACCGCCCACGCTTCGGTGGAGACCGCCATCGAGGCGATCCGTGCCGGCGCCCAGGATTATATGCTCAAGCCATTGGTTTTCGCCGATGTCTTGCGCAAGATTCAAAACCTCATGAGTCATCGGCAGCTGGCTTGGGAAAACCAGCTGCTCAGACGCGAAGTCAGCGGTCATTTCGCGCCGGACCGCCCCTTGGGACGCAGTCCGGCGATGCAAGAGATCGTCAAGATGATCATGAAGGTGGCGCCGACGCCGACCACGGTTTTGATCAGCGGCGAGAGCGGTGTCGGCAAGGAAGTGGTCGCCCGCACCATCCACGCCAACAGTCCGGCCAATGACAACGTCTTTCTGCCGGTGAACTGCAGCGCGATCCCGGAAAATCTATTGGAAAGTCAGCTCTTCGGCCATGTGAAGGGCTCGTTTACCGGCGCGGTTAATTCGCAGGAAGGTTTGTTTCAACGCGCCCGCGGCGGGACAATTTTTCTCGACGAGATCGGCGAACTGCCGATGAGCTTACAGCCCAAGCTTTTGCGCGTCCTGGAAGAGAAAACCGTCTTGCCGGTGGGCTCGACCAATCCGGTGAAAGTCAACGTGCGTATCCTGGCGGCGTCGAACCGCGATCTCAAAGCGGAAGTGGAGGCGGGGCGTTTTCGCGAGGATCTTTACTACCGGCTCTGTGTTTTTGAAATCGACATCCCGCCGCTGCGCAAACGGCTGGAAGATCTGCCGGCGCTGGTCGAGCACCTGATTCACCGCCATAATATGGAGATGAAGACCGCCTACAAAGGCGTCGACAGTGCGACCATGCGCATACTCATGTCGCTGCCGTGGAAGGGCAACATCCGCGAACTCGACAACGTGCTCGAGCGCGCGATGATTCTCGGCAACGGCGAATGGATCGCGCCAGCGGACCTGCCCGGCCACGGTTCCGCTGCTGCCGACGGCGACTATCGTTTGGAAGATAACCTGACTAAAGCTATCGAACTCTACGAAAAAACCCATATCGAACGAACACTCGGCAAGACCGCCGGCGACAAAATCCGCGCCGCGGAATTGTTGGGGCTAAGCCTGTCGACGCTCTATCGCAAGATCGAGAAGTTGGCGATTGAAGGATAGCACGCGGCTTCCGCCGCGGGTTCAAATCGCTCCAACCGTTCACGTCGTTGAAAACTTCCGATCGTCTCCCTCTAGCTCTTTTTTCGCAATCCTAACAGGCATGGTTGGGTAAATTCCCGGCAGTGCGAAGTGTGCCGATTCTCCCGCCATTTTTCACTAATATTTCAGTATGCGTTGTCGGTCTGGGTGGCACACTCTATGCGATTATCGGGAATGTCGGATGCGCCTTTAACCGACATAGCGTCGCGGAGGTGGATTTGAAAGCCAGCGAATTGTCAATGTTCCTGCGCCTCGATGATTTGATTCGGTGGTTGCCCACCGTGCAAGCGCCCTAGGAATGGGGCTGGCGCACGCATCCGTTGTGGGGCTCGGTTGGGGCATCGGTATGATGATCATGATGGCGCTGTTCTTCGGTGCGATCATGGTCGCCGTTATTCTCGGCATGCGCTGGTTCGTCGGTCAAAGCAA
>JBGTCC010000011.1:0-2532 GCA_041749055.1 Thermodesulfobacteriota bacterium
GCGGCGACGCCGATGGCCGGCGCGCCGCGAATGACCATTGAGCGAATCGCCTCGGCAACCTGGTGGTAATCCCGATAACTCCGGTAGATCTCCCGGTGCGGCAACAGCCGTTGATCGAGCATAATCACTCGATCGTTTTTCCATTCGATGGTTTTTACCGCCACGCCTAGTTCCTAATTCACGGGAGACCGAGTATATTAGCCGACTAAAGGAAGCGTCAAGAGCAGCTCGTGGATTTATATCTTCTCGTTGGATACTTCAGCGGGCTCCTGTTCATCAAAGCCGACATGGAGCCGGCATCGCTATGGCCCACCGTGGCGCTGATCCATAGTCTCGATGCGATTCTTTGCGGCGTCGTCGCCAATCACAGCGGCCGCAATAAACTTCTCTGGACCCTCGGCGGAATGGTCTGCGGCATCTGGGCCCTCGGCGCGCTATTCCTACTGCCGGCGAAAAAATCCCGCGGCAAGTGAATTAGCGTCCTTTACCTCGAGGAGAGAAACGGATCTCACCCCTCGTCCTGGGCAATCACATAAGCCAGCCCATGCTGCTTGGTATGGGTAATCGATAGGGCCCAATGGCGAATGCCCAGGGTCGCGGCGAGCTGCGCCGTCTTGTCGTGCAAAACGATCTCCGGCTTGCCGCTGCGCGCCCGCGCCACCTCGATATCGAGCCAACGAACTTTAGCGCCCCAACCGCGCCCAAGCGCTTTCATGACCGCTTCTTTGGCCGCGAATCGTCCGGCATAGCTCTCGTATTTGCCGCGCTGCTTTTTTTCGCAGTAGGCGATCTCATTGGCCGTGAACACCCGATCGCGAAAGCGCCGGCCGATGCGCGGGTGCTCGATGGCCGCCTGGATGCGATCCACTTCCGCAAGATCGACTCCCGTGCTGATGATCATAGGCTCGCTTCCCGAACCTCGCGGCGTGCCCCATGGGCTTCCCCCCAACGGCACATCGCTTCCACCACTGGCCGCAGGCTCGCACCCAAGACGGTAAGGGAATACTCCACTTTAGGCGGCACCTGCGGATAGACTTGCCGCGTCACAAGACCGTTGCGTTCCATTTCGCGCAACTGCTGGGTGAGCATTTTTTGCGATACGCCGGTCAAGGCGCGCGCTAAATCCGAGTATCGCTTGGGCTCGGCTAACAGATGGAAAACGATCGGGATCTTCCAACGCCCGCCGATCATCGCCAGGGTAAACTCCGCCGGACATTTTGTCGCGCTCGCTTTCATCGCCATCTCCTCGGTTACTCTTTGGGTACTATAGCACCGGCGGGTGCGTACTTAACAAGCATTGCGCTCGTGATTAGCTTCGGACCAGAGGTGAGAAAGGAACCCCCATGTTACAACCCGCGCTCAAGCTCGTCGAGAATCGATCCAACGGTCCCGTTGGCGCCGGGGCGAGCGACTTCGCCAGCCGCGACGGCGAACTCCTCGACGCCTATTCCCAAGCCGTCGTCGCAGCCGCCGAAAGTATCAGCCCTGCGGTTACGTTCATCGAGGTCACCAAGGAGCACCACTCATCGAGACACCGGCCAAGCGGAGAGTCACGCGCAATGCGCGGCAGCGGCTCGGGTTTTATCTTGACGCCGGACGGGCTGATCTTGACAAATAGCCATGTCGTCCACGGCGCCGACAAACTCGCCGTTGCGTTGAACGACGGCCGGCATCTTGGCGCGACCATCGTCGGCGACGATCCGAGCAGCGACCTTGCCGTCATCCGCATATCGGCGCAACATCTTAGCGCCGTCCCACTAGGCGATTCGGAAAAAACTCGGGTCGGCCAAATGGCGATTGCTATCGGTAACCCTTACGGCTTTCAGTGTAGTGTCACGGCCGGCGTCGTCAGCGCCCTCGGCCGTTCGCTACGCTCGGTATCGGGACGGTTGATCGACAATGTCATCCAAACCGACGCCGCGCTCAATCCCGGAAATTCTGGCGGACCGCTGGTCAATTCACGAGGTGAAGTCATCGGGGTAAACACCGCCGTGATTCTGCCGGCGCAGGGAATCTGTTTCGCGGTAGCGATCAACACGGCGAAGTTCGTCGTCGGACAGCTGATTCAGAATGGCCGGATTCGCCGCGCTTATCTCGGCATTGGCGGCCAGAACGTGGATTTCCCACGCGCCGTCGCCCGGGCGCAGCAACTACAGCATCAAACCGGTGTGCTGTTGATCTCTGTGGAGCCGAGCGGCCCCGCGGAGCGTGGCACCCTCCGAGTCGGCGACATTATCGTCGCCCTCGACGACCAGCCGGTGCGTGGCATCGACGATCTTCATCGTTTACTCACCGACGCGCGCATTGGCTTGCGCTGCAATGTCGAGCTGCTACGGCAATCGCGGAAAATAAATCTAAGTGTGGTAAGTCAAGAGGCGCCTATCTGATTTCCGATCTTTTTCTTCGAGCCCAACTCGACGAAGCTTGGAAGGTGCCTCTCCGAGCCCATTGCGGCAATGATGATTGGCAGGCGTTCGCAGCAAGCCGGCGATGACTGTTTGCAAGCTAGTCAACCTCGCGTGTCTATGTTCT
>JBGTCC010000012.1:0-7469 GCA_041749055.1 Thermodesulfobacteriota bacterium
GTTTGATTTCTGCCAGTTTGAGACTCCTAGAAAGATTTCTCGCTACGCTCGAAATGACAGGTTGTGTTTCGTCGTCATCCCGAACGGAGAGAGGGATCTAGCCAAACTGAACCATGACCCCGTGGCGGCGCTCGCTTGACAGAACCGTGCCACGATCTGCTAATACAATGGGTGATCGATTTATCAGGAGTAAGCGCATGAATGTTCTCCGGCAATTTTGGTATCCCGTCCTGTGGTCGAAAGATCTGACCGACAAACCCATGTCGGTAAAGCTCCTCGACCAGCCGTTGGTCCTGTGGCGGGTCAATGGAACGGTCTCGGCGTTCTACGATCTCTGCCTCCATCGCGGCGCCGCGTCAAGTCGACTGCCTACGGAGCGAATCCCATGCATTTTCATATACTGTAGACGAGCGTAAGATCACGATTCACTTCGTGGTGAAAAATAATTTTCGGAGGTAGTTGAACATGCCAGGAATCATCGACGCCGACACCCATATCGCCGAATCGGCAAGCATGTGGAAGCATTTCGATCCGAGCCTATACCATCGCCGCCCAGTCATGGTGTCGGCGCCCGACGACACGCTCTATCGAGACTTCAACGTTTTGTGGTTGATCGACGGCAATATCTTTCCTAAAGCGTCGGGTAAAGGCGGCTTCCGTATCATCACGCCGACGGCATCGAAGCGCGAAGCCAATCGCACCGACATCGCGCTGGGCTGCCGCGAGATCACCGACGTGGCCGCCCGGTTGGCCGACATGGATCATGCCGGAGTCGACACCCAAGTCATCTACCCCACCCTGTTTCTCATCGACGTCACCGATGACACCAGGCTCCAGGTCGCACTCTGTAGCGCATACAACAAATTCCTTGGCGAGGTTTATCGGCAATCCAACAACCGGCTGCGCTGGGTGACGGTGCTGCCGCTAAAATCCGTGGACGCATCGATCAAGCAGATGCACGAAGCCAAACAAAACGGCGCCGTCGGCATCTTCTTCAGCGGCATCGTCGGTTCCCTGACATTGAACAATCCGCACTTCATGCCGATATACGCCGAAGCGGAAAAACTTGGCTTACCGATCTGCGTCCACACCGGCCAGAGCAGCCGGCATCTGCTCGACTTTTTCGATCTCGAACTGAACGGCACCTTCGCCACCTCCCATGTGCCGCCACTGGTCGGCTTCCGCGACTTGGTCGCCAGCGCGATCCCCGAGAAGTTTCCCGAATTGAAATTCGGCTTCCTTGAGGTTTCGGCGAGTTGGGTGCCATTTCTCTACCATCACTTGAAGCGGTCGGCTCGCCCGCGCCCGAGCTTTCCCAACGCGCGCTGGAAATTTTCTTCGTGCCAAGAACTGTTTCGCGAGTATCGTATCTACGTCGCCTGCGAAGCCGACGAGGACATCCCCTACCTGGCGGAATTTATCGGCGAAGACAATTTGCTAATCGGCTCCGACTACGGCCACAACGATCCCGCCGAGGAAAAGGCGCTGGTGCAGACAATGAGATCGCGGGAGGACCTATCAGCTAGCTTGGTCAAGAAGATTTTCTCCGACAACCCGAAACGATTCTATGGATTGAACTAGAACAAGCGGAGCGACAATGATTTTCATCCTGCTCATCATCTTACTATTAGGAAGCTACAGCGAGCTACGCGCCCAGACCCCGTTCTATCAAGGCAAAACCATCACTGTCATCGCCGCCGCTAGCGCCGGCAGCGCCTACGATCTCTACGCCCGCTTGATGGCGCAATTCATGGGCAAGCATATTCCCGGCAATCCCAATTTCATCGTGCAAAATATGACCGGCGCGGGCTCGATCATCGGCGCGAATTACCTCTACAACGTATCCAAGCCCGACGGCCTGACCATCGGCGCGATTCAGCCATCGATTTACTTCAACCAACTGATGCTGCAAAAAGAAGTGAAATATGATTGGGCGAAGTTCGCCTGGATCGGCAGCTCGGACAAATCTGACTATCTACTCTACATGCGCGCCGACCTGCCCTATAAGACGCTCGCCGATGTGCGAAAGGCCAAGGAGCCGCCCAAATGCGGCTCCACCGGTGCCGGCACCTCAGGTAGTTACATGCCAAAGTTGTTGGAAGAAGTCCTCGGCACGAAATTCACAATTATCGCCGGCTACCAGGGCGGCGGGGAAATCGATCTTGCCGTCGAACGCGGCGAACTGCACTGCCGATCGTTTACCATCCAAGCCTACCATTCACGCGAGCCGTACCACACATGGAGAAAGAAGGGCTTTGCCCGAATCCTCATGCAGACCGGACGGACAAGGGATCCGCGCATCGCCGATACACCGACGCTGCGCGAGCTAATGGACGAATATAAAACTCCGGAACACGACCGCCGCCTGGTTCCCATGGTCTTGGCCGCCAATGATTTCGGACGTCCCATCGTCGCCCCACCGGGGGTGGCAGCCGACCGGGTTAAACTCCTGCGCGAAGCATTCCTCAATACGATGAATGACCCCGACCTGCTGGCCGAAGCCAAGCGCAAGAATTTCGACATCCAGCCCACGAGCGGCGAAGATCTCGCTAGCCTTGCCAGGCAGGTGATGACCCAGACACCGGAACTCATCGCCCGAGCAAAACGGTTGATGGAGCAGTAACGGTAAGTTTTCACCATGGGCCAAGCTATCGCCGAGGCGAACCACGCATGAAAAAACAAAAAACTACGGATTGAATTGATCAGAAAGAGAGGCTTTATGAAAATAACTCTTTTATTAATGACGATCATTCTCTGGAGCGCGGAAATCTCGGCGCAGGACTCCTTCTACCAAGGCAAAACTATCACGGTCATCAGCACCTCCAGCGCCGGCAGCGCTTACGATATCTACGCCCGGCTTGTGGCCCAATTCATGGCCAGGCATATTCCCGGCAACCCCAGCTTCATCGTCCAGAACATGGCCGGCGCCGGGTCGCTCATCGGCACGAACTATCTTTACGGACTGGCCAAAGGCGACGGCACGGTGATCGGCGGCTTGCAACCGTCGATGTATTTCAACCAACTGTACAAGCAGCCCGAGGCCAAGTACGACTGGACAAAGTTCAACTGGCTCGGCAGTTCGGACCAGTCAGAAAGTCTGCTCTACATGCGCGCCGACCTGCCGTACAAATCTATGGCGGATGTACGCAAAGCCAAGGAGCCGCCCAAATGCGGCTCCACCGGTCCCGGTACTTCCGGAACTTATATGCCCAAACTAATGGAAGAACTGCTCGGCACGAAATTCACCATCGTCTCGGGCTACAAGGGCGGCGCCGAAATCGATCTGGCGGTGGAGCGGGGCGAGATTCAGTGCCGCGCCCTGACGATTCAGGCGTACCATACGCGCGAGCCCTACCACACGTGGCGTAAAACCGGCTTCGCGCGCATCTTGATGCAGACCGGCAAAACCCGGGACCCGCGCATCGCCGACACGCCGACCATCTACGAACTGATGAATGAACATAAAACTGCCGAGTCCGAACGGCGCTTGCTGCCGTTGATCCTCGCCGCCAGCGACTTCGGCCGCCCCATGGTCGCTCCCCCAGGCGTGCCGCCGGCCAGAGTCAAAATCCTCCGCGAAGCATTCCTCAAGACCCTGGCCGATTCCGAACTGCTGGCCGAAGCGAAACGAAAAAACCTCGACATCACGCCCACCCCAGGCGAAGAACTCCAAGAGTTAGCCAAGCAAGTGATGGTGCAGACGCCTGAAGTAGTGGCGCGCGTGAAGACGCTGATGGAGTAGAGATAGAAATAATGAACCCATGCCGTGCGTCTGCGTAGGGGCGAGTTTTTAAACCCGCCCTCCCTGGAATCCCGTTGTGACGGGAATGACGTCGAGCGCCAACCCAGATGGAGCAAAGCGCAATCCGGGTTCACTCACCGGTGCAACCACCCAAAGACGCGCCGACAGCCGGGATCTCCACTCAAGATCACCCCGGAAACACAGATTTGACAGGTTTTCTTCACGGGTATAACTTCTAAGCACAAGTCCGAGGACGATTCTATGAAACCCCTCACAATCAAAACCATCGAGCGAAACTTCCCTAATCAGTGGCTATTGATTGAGGTGACTGCGACCAAAGACGGCGCGCCGTTTAAGGGCGTGGTGCTCAAGGCGAGCAAAAAACGGCACGATATCGTTCAGGCAATTGGCACACATAAAAGCAGGAAGCTATTTTTCTTCTTCAGCGGTATTCCCGCATCGCCCGATACCGCTTTTGCGCTGTAGCTCCAATTTCAGTGAAACTCTCGATTCCATTTAACCAAAGGGTATTCAGAGATTTTAAACTCTTCGTCGTCTCTGTTCTCATTGAGAATCACGGAAATTCTGTCTATATGCCAATGATCGTCGACACGGCGGCGAGCTATCTCACAGTGCGTCCCGATGTTTTCAATCAATTGGGCATCGCTCCTGTTCGTTCGCGGCAGCTGGTCACAGCATCCGAACGAACCGAGTCTCCCATAGGTCAAGTGGACAGAGTGACAGTCGGCTTGGATTGCGTTGCTGCAAACGTCCAGGTGATCGCGATAGCGCTTCCGCGTGCCCTACCGGCGGAAGGGCTTTTGGGAGCCTCTTTTCTTCAGTATTTCTACGTCGCCCTCGGTTATCACGAGCCGCGTTTTGAACTAACCACAAAATAAAATGCACTAATAAGTCAGGAGGTTTCCCATGTTCGAAATCAAGAGCATCCGCACTTTCGCCATGAGCGCGAAAAATATCGACAAGGCGGTGGAGTTCTATACCAAGGCGATCGGCGGCAAAATAGTCAAAACCGTCGATCCTACGGACGAGCAACTCAAAGCCGGCCAGGTGAAGGAAGTCGACGTCCGTCTCGGCAACTTCGAAGTGCATATCTTCGACGCCGCCAAAGGCCCGCGCGCCGCCGATCCGCACCATACGCTCAATATCCCCTGGCAGGAAAAAGACCAAGCGCTCAAGATGTTGCAAGACTCCGGCGCCATGGTGGAAAAAATCCGCCCCCACCGCGGCACCGACAACTACTCGATCAACGTCTTCGACCCCGACGGCAACCGCTGGGAGCTGTCTTTCGCCAAAGGGAATTAAACGCGTTCAAGCCGTTCAAAACGTTCAATTCGTCCGAACCTCCGGAAACGGATTGAACTACTTGAACGGCTTGGACGTTTTGAACGCTTAGTTGTACTTTCTTAACACTTCCCGGGCGATGACCATGCGCATGACTTCCGAGGCGCCCTCGGTGATCATCCGGCTGCGCTGATCTACGAACCATTTCGCCAGCGGCAGATCCAGCGTCAAACCGATGCCGCCGTGGATTTGCAGCACGCGGTCGACGACCCGGAACGACATCTCATCGGCGAAAAGTTTGGCCATGTAGGCTTCGTTGCGGATGTCTTGCTGCTGATCGTTCTTCCACGCCGCTTGATAAACCATCAGGCGCGCCGCATGCAGTTCGACGTAGGAATCGGCTAGTTTGAAAGTAATGCCCTGGCGCTCCGACAGGGGCTTGCCAAAAGTGATGCGCTGCTTGGAATAACTCGCGCCCATTTCGATGCAGCGCTCGGCGACGCCCAATGCGCGCGCGCCATGTTTCAAGCGGCCGATGCCGAGCCATTTCTGCGCCAGCTTGAACCCTTCGCCTTCCTTGCCGACGATATTTTCCGCGGGAACCTTCATGTCGTCGAAGGTGATATGCCAAGGCTCCTCGCCCATCATGGTTTTGTAACGCGCTCCTAGCGTCAGCCCAGGCGTTTTCATATCGACCATGAAACAGGAGATGCCGCCATGGGCGCCCTTGGCCGGATCGGTGACCGCCATCAACTGGCCGATGTCGGCCTCGCCGGCGCCGGTGATGAAACGCTTGGTGCCATTGATGACATAATGATCGCCCTGGCGCACCGCGCGAGTTTTCATCGACGCCGGATCGGAGCCGGCGTCGGGCTCGGTCTGCATGAAGCAAAGCTTCTTGTCGCCGGCCAACACCGGGTCCATGAAGCGTTTCTTCTGCTCGGGATTGAGGGCGTAAAGAATCGGCCGCACTTCCGGCCCGAAGATGCCCTGGCCGCGCGACGGCAACGCCACCGTGCGCGATAGCTCTTCCCACACCAACACCTGCGCCAAGCTGCCCAGTCCGCCGCCGCCGTACTCTTCCGGCACGTCGAACATCCACAGCCCCATGTCTCGCGTCTTCTTTTCCAACTTCTCGCGAATGTCGGGCTTCAACTCCATGTTCTCGATGGTGTGCATCTCGATCGGAATCAGCTCCTTGTCGACAAACTTGCGCACCGTGTCTTTGAGCATCTGTAGTTCTTCAGGTAGGTTAAAATCCATGCTTGCCTCCCGGCGGTCAGAGGTCAGAGATCAGCGCATCACCAGGCATCAGAGCACAACAGCTAACTATTGAACTTCTGCGGGTTCCGACGTCTGATCTCCGACTTCTGACTTCAAACACCGACCTCTGTCTATTTCTTTTCTTCGACTTTATACGACCCCAAACCCGGGCGATATTCCTTACGGGCAAACTGCTGCAAACCCGGGCGGCCGCCGATCGCCGCCTTGGCTTTGTCGGAAATTAGCCCAGAGATTTCGTAAGCGACATCGGGGCTGGAGTAGAACGTGTAGTACCACGCCTCTTTGACCGCGTTGAGCGCGGAGGGCGCTTTCTCTTTCAGGTTATTGGCGATCTCCATCACTTCTTTGTCCAAGTCCGCGCGCGGCACGGCTTTGGTGATGAGACCGATCCGCTCAGCTTCCTTGGCGTTCATGGTCTTGCCGGTGAGCGCGTAGTAGAGCCCATGCTTGGGCTGCAAGTGCTCGGTGAGAACGATGGTCACTTCGCCGCCGGGGAAATGACCGAAGTTGACCTCGGACAGGCCGAACTGCACGTCGTCCGCCGCGATGGCGATATCGCAGCCGGTGACGACCGTGAAGCCGCCGCCGAACACCCAGCCGTTGATCTTGGCGATCACCGGCTGCGGCATCTTGCGCAGGATCTCATTGCGCCATTGGCGCGACTTCTCGCGCACTTCGTCGCGCACCCGCTCGGGCTGGGAGTCCATTTCGATAAAGTACTGCTTCAAGTCCTGGCCGGCGCAAAAGCTCTCACCCGCGCCGGTGATAATGATCACCCGGGTATCTTTGTCGTAGCGCAGGTCGGTCAAGCAATCGTACATGTCGCGATGCAGTTGCGGGCTCATCGCATTGCGCTTTTCCGGCCGATTGAGCGTGATCGTCGTCACGCCGTCCTTATTGTCGACTAACAGGGTCTGATAATTTGCCATGGTCTTTCCTCCTTAGAATTCTATGTATTCAATATCACGTCTGGTCTTATTCCAGTCGCGTTGAAGCTGTCAATCGCGGGGCAACCGCAGGTTAGAGATCGGAGACCAGAGGTCGAAAGCCAGAGACCGGAGGTCGGCAGGCGCAGATTCGACTTCTGACTTCTGACTTCTGACTTCTGACCTCTGACTTCTATCTTCGCACCAGATCGTGC
>JBGTCC010000013.1:0-9442 GCA_041749055.1 Thermodesulfobacteriota bacterium
GCGCCGCCGTCTTCGAGAGCCACCGCATAATGCACCGGGGTGTCGGCCAGTTGGCGTGGCAGCCGGATTTTCAGCGCCAGCGCGGCGCCGTCCCAAGCAACGGTGACGGGCTCGACGACTTCCTGGCACAGCGACTGCTGCCGTTCCCGCAGCGCCCCGGCAACGTCGGAGATATTTTCGGCGTGGGCGCCGAGCATGCGGAGCACGCTCAGAAGCGCTTCCGCCGGCGGTTGGTTTAACCGGCCGAAGATATCGTAATAGCTCGCCTGGATGCCGTAATGGCGCGCCAGGCGGCGCAGATTCGATTTTTCAGACATCACGTTGCGCTCACTGATTCGGCTCGATCAGTCCCAGGATCCCCGCGATCGGCACGGTCACCCAATCGGGACGGTTGTTTAATTCATAGCCCAATTCGTAGATCGCTTTCTCGAGCAGGTAAACATCGAGCATCAGTCTGAGTTCGCTGGCGGATTTCGGCAGAAAGGCCGCCTGGCGCGCCGCGTCGAAATAACCCCTTAAAAAATTAACCGACACCCAGCGATTCCAGAAGTGAGCCCAAGGTTGCAGTTGCGCGAGATCCTCCGGCCGGACCTGCGCGCTTTTGATCTTGCTGACTACCGCGTAATCGAAAGAGCGCAGCATCCCCGCGACATCGCGTAACGGCGAGCGCTTGATACGCCGCTCGGTCATCGGCCGCGCCGGTTCTCCCTCGAAATCGATGATGACAAAATCCTTACCGGTAAAAAGCACCTGGCCGAGATGATAATCGCCGTGGCAGCGGATGCGCATGGCGGTGATTTTGGCTTCGGAGATTTGGCGAAAGCGCTCGAAGATGGCGGTTTCCAGCTTCACGACTTTTTCCGCGCTGCCGCGAAGCGGTTCCGCCAGTCCCTTAAGCCGCTTGCTTAACAGCGCCAGCGATTGGTCCGCCAACGTGCGCATGCTCTGGTAGAGCGAACGGCGGTAAAGCGCCGTAAAGGGTTCTGGCGCGAACGCCGGGCTTTTACCGTCAGAGGCTAGGGCAACGTGCAATTCCCCGGTGCGCTGGCCGAGCAAATGAGCCGACTGCAGATAAGAGCCGATGAGTTCCTGCGCCAACGCCGGCAGCTCCTGTTCCGTCAACTCGATCAACGGCTGCACCGGCAGCGTCGCGCCTTCAGCGTCTCTCGGACGGGTCAGAATGCCGTCGAAGAAATGGCCCAGACTGTCCAGCGTGTAGCGCCAAGCGTCGCCTTCATTGGCTACCAGTCCTTGGACGATGCCGACCGTTGCCGGCTCGCCCTTGCCCTTGCGCATCTCCAAATGGCCGGCGAGGGGCGGCGTGTGGGAAAAACCCGCTTTGTCTGTCAAGAAACCGCCGATCTCAAGATCGGGGTTGATTCCCTCGGTGACGCGCCGGAAAATTTTCAATATCATGCGGTCGCCGAAGACAACCGAGGTGTTGCTCTGTTCGCGTTTGAGCAGCGCCGGCTCCAGGTGGGCGTCCGCGCCACCGCGCACTTTGCGGAATACTTTCGCCGGCAGCGCCGCTAGCTCCAAATTCGCGCCTTTGAAACGGCGACTGCGCTCCACCGCATAAAGCAGCGCCTTGCAAAAATGCGCGTCATAAAGCGCGTCGTAAAGCAGCCCTTCGCTGTCGCGGCTTTTTTCCTTGACGGTCAATTGCGCGACCACCGCTTGGGGGTTGGCCTGGCGCAGCTCGAAGGCGCGCTCCCCCAACGCAAAAGCGAGAGGCAGCAGGTAGGTCTCGGGCGTGGCGCCGAGAAATTGCACCTCCCAGGTCGTGATGTAAGCGCTCACGCCATCGGCATCGAACGGAATGACGTCGACGTTCTTCACCGACCGGATTTGCTGCCCCTTGCCGCCGAACCACCGGCAACTCATGAAATAGGCCGGCAGGGTGCGCTCGAAAACCGCCCGCGGCTTGCCCTCGAGGATATGCTCCCAAGCGCCGGCCACCGTCAATTTTGCCGGTTCGAAGCCGTCGATCACCGAGCGCGCTTCGGAAACCTGCGGCGCCTCGAGCTTGAACCAGTAAAAGGCATGCGGTCCGAAGGTAAGAAAATAGGGTAAATCGCCGATCGGCGGGAAGCGGGTGTGGCCCAACAACTCCACCGGCACCATGCCTTTGTATGCCGACAAATCGAGCTCGGCGCAATTGACGAAACGAGAAAGATTGGCGGCCACCAGGATAATTTCATCTTTGCAGCGGCGGATGAAAACCAGGGTCTTACGATTTTCCGGAAGAAGAAATTCGATGCTGCCTTCGCCGAAGGCGCGGTAGCTTTTGCGCAGCAGGATCAAACGCTTCATCCACCAGAGCAGTGAGCTGGGATTTTGCTGGTGCGCTTCGACGTTGACCGTTTCGTAATGATGCTCGGGATCGATGATCACCGGCAAAAACAGCTTTTGCGGATTGGCGCGGGAGAAACCCGCGTTGCGATCGGCGCTCCATTGCATGGGCGTGCGCACGCCGTTGCGGTCGCCGAGATAAATATTATCGCCCATGCCGATCTCATCGCCATAGTAAATCACCGGCGTGCCGGGGAGCGAGAACAGCAAGCTATTGAGCAACTCCATGCGCCGGCGATTATTGGCCAGGAGCGGCGCCAAGCGGCGGCGGATGCCGAGATTGATGCGCGCGCGCGGATCGTTGGCGTAGACTTTGTACATGTAGTCGCGGTCTTCGTCCGTGACCATCTCGAGCGTCAACTCGTCATGATTGCGCAGGAACATCGCCCACTGGCTCGATTCCGGAATCGCCGGGGTCTGCTCAAGGATATCGATGATCGGGAAGCGGTCTTCCATGTGCAGCGCCATGAACAGCCGCGGCATCACTGGAAAATGAAACGCCATATGGCATTCATCGCCGTCACCGAAATAGGCAACGGCATCCTCAGGCCATTGATTCGCCTCGGCGAGCAGCATGCGGTTGTTGTATTTCTTGTCGACATGCCGTCTCAGTTCTTTTAAAAAGGCATGGGTTTCGGGAAGATTTTCGCAGTTGGTGCCGTCGCGCTCGTATAGATAAGGCACGGCATCCAGGCGCAGACCGTCGACTCCCATGTCGAGCCAAAAATCCAAGGCGGCGAAAAGCGCTTTCTTCACTTCCGGATTGTCGAAGTTCAGATCGGGCTGATGGGCATAGAAGCGATGCCAGAAATAGCCCTTGGCGACGGGATCCCAGGACCAATTGGACGACTCGAAGTCTTTAAAAATAATCCGCGCCTCTTGATAGCGCTCCTGATTGTCGTGCCAAACATAAAAATTGCGCGCGGCGCTTGCCGGCTTGGCCTCTCGGGCGCGCTGAAACCAGGGATGTTGGTCGGAAGTATGATTGACGACCAATTCGGTGATCACGCGAATCCCGCGCCGGTGGGCTTCGCGTAAAAACGTTCTAAAATCTTGCAGCGTGCCGTAATCGGCATGGATGCCGGTGTAGTCGGCGATATCGTAGCCGTCGTCGCGCAGCGGCGAGGGATAAAAGGGCAAAAGCCACAGCGCCGTAACCCCGAGATCCTGCAAATAATCGAGCTTTTCCGTGAGGCCGACGAAATCGCCTATGCCGTCGCCATTGCCGTCGCAAAAAGCGCGCACGTGAATTTCGTAGATCACCGCGTCCTTATACCAATACGGATTATCTTCTAGGGAAGCTATTTCGAGGTTTCGTGCTTGACGGCTCATATTCATTAATCCGTTTCGTTTACAGGAAATAATCGAAGTCCTGCTCGCGGCGCAGTTTATGGCGCACCCGGAAAATCTGCGCCGGCATGCTCAGCGGGTCAAGTTGGAGAAAGTTTCGCGCGCCATGCCAGAGATAGCGGGCACCGGTTAACAGTTCATGCATCTGGTAGGGTTGCTTGGGTTCGAGCCCGAGCAATTCGGCGTCAAGATCAACCCAGCCGGATTGGCTATGATGAGGGTCCAGGTTGACCACGACGAGGATGGCGTTAGTCAGATCGCCGGACTGTTTGCTGAAACAAATGATCTCGGAATTATCGACTGGGTGAAACCTCAGGCTGCGGTCGCTGTGCAGCGCGGGATTGTCGCGCCGAATGCGGTTCACCAGCGCGATGATCTCTTTCAAGCTGTCCGGTTTAGCCAAATCCCAATGTCTGAGCTGATATTTTTCCGAATTGAGAAATTCCTCACTGCCGGGGTCCCGCGCGGCGTATTCGCAAAGCTCGAAGGCGGGGCCGTAGATCCCGTAGTTGGCTCCGAGCATCGCGGCCAGCACCAAGCGCGCCAGGAACGCGGGGCGCCCGCCAAACTGGAGATACTCCGTCAAGATGTCCGGCGTGGTCGGCCACAAGTTCGCGCGGAAATATTCCGCGACTGGGGTCTGGGTAATCTCGGTGAAATATTCAGTGAGCTCGGCGCTGGTGTTGCGCCAGGCAAAATAACTGTACGACTGGCTAAAGCCGAGCTTAGCCAGGCGGTACATGACTTTCGGGCGTGTGAACGCCTCGGCGAGAAAGATTGCGTCGGGATACTCTTTTCTAACTTCGGCGATGGCCCACTCCCAGAAGGGCAGAGCCTTGGTGTGGGGATTATCGACCCGAAAGATCCGCACGCCCTGCTCGCACCAATAAATTAAAATACTTTTTAGCTCCCGCCAAAGCTCCTGCCAATCCTCGCTCTCGAAATCGATGGGGTAAATGTCCTGGTATTTTTTCGGTGGATTCTCGGCGTATTGGATCGAACCGTCAGGACGTTTACGAAACCATTCGGGGTGGTCGTTGACATAGGGATGATCCGGCGTGCACTGAAAAGCTATGTCGAGAGCGATTTCCAGACCCTGCTCCTTGGCCTTGGCGACTAACTGGTGAAAATCCGCCAGCGTCCCGAGTTGCGGATGAATTGATTTATGACCGCCCTCCTTGGCGCCGATCGCCCAGGGACTGCCGACATCGCCCGGCGCGGCGCTCGCCGCATTGTTTTTCCCTTTGCGAAACGACACGCCGATCGGATGGATCGGCGGCAAATAGAGAACATCGAATCCCATGGACGCGACGTAGGGCAGCCGGGCGATGCAGTCTTTAAACGTCCCATGGACGCCGGCTGTCGGTGCGCAGGAGCGCGGGAACACTTCGTACCAGGCGCTAAACTGAGCCCGTTTGCGCTCCACGGCGACGCGCAGTTCTTTGCTATAGGTCACCGCCCAACGCCGGTCGGGGTAGCGCGCCATCGATGTCGCCAGTTCTTCCGCCAACGCGAGCTGAGACGCTTCCTTGGTTTCCGTCCGTAGCGCTTTAACGAAGCGTTCAAGGGTTTTGCGATGGTTGCCGTTAGCACGCTTAGCGCCAAGCGCCACGAGTTCGGCTCCGGTCAGCAGCTCGACGTCGACATCCTGTCCGGCGGCGACCTTTTTCTCGAAACCATGGCGCCACGATTTGAAGCGATCGATCCAGGCTCGGACCGTATAATAGTAATCGCCCAGGCCGGTGACTTGGAATTCAGCGCGCCAGATATCGTTGGCCGAAGCCTGCATCGGCACTTCGACCCACCGTCCGCGCTCGCCGTGGCGGTACAGCAGCGCCGCCGATAATTCATCGTGGCCATCGGCGAAAATATCTGCTTCGACAACAACCCGCTCGCCATCGATGCGCTTGATCGCGAAACGGCCGCCGTCCGCAATCGGCCTGACGGCGTCTATGACCACGCGCTCGCGCCCCTCGGTGACGATCGGCGCGGCCGTTCGCGGCCGCCGATTGGCGCCGGCGCTCTTGTTTCGTTTCCGGTTCATCTTGCCATCCAATTGTTTTTCTTCACGTCATCCATGGTTGGGCGAGCTCGCTGGCGGCGTCGCCTTGACCGAAATCCGCACCGAATGAGGACTGAACTCTTGCAAGGTCAGCTCCTTGGGAAAGCGCAGGTCTTTATCGGAAAGCGCAAACGAGCGCCGGCCCAATTCCGCCATAGCGACATCGGCGCTAACGCGAATCTTCTTCTGATCGAAAAGATAAAAAGTCCGGAGCGGCGCGCTGAAAGTGGCGCTCACCACCGGCGGATCGATCGCTTCGATTTGCAAGTTCGCCGGCAGGTTCTCAACCGTGATGGGAACCTTGTAATTCACCTCGACGAGTTTCGATCCCGGCACGAACAGATACCAAAGAGCGATCGCCAGACAGATCGACACGGCCTTGGCGAGCCAATTTTTGCGCACCAGTCCCAAGCGCAGCGAGCGGCTCTCCTTGGCCGGAAACCTCTCATTCAAGAATCTCTGAATCGCCGCGCCGAGCTCTTGGGGACCGTCGAGCTGCCGGAGCCGGCCATTGCGGGCGATGGAAATCTTGCCGCGTTCTTCTGAGACGACTAAACAGAGCGCGTCGCAAAGTTCCGCCAGCCCCAAAGCCGCGCTATGGCGCGTGCCGACATGAGCGGTCTGCACTAGATCCTTCGAGAGCGGCAGATGGGCCGCGAAGCGGGTCAACCGATCCTTCTCGATCAGCACCGCGCCATCATGCCCCGGCGAATGGATATCGAAGATGCTTCGCAGCAATGGGACGCTGGCCCAGGCATCGAGTGGTATGCCGCCGGTGATGTGGCGACCGATGGGATCCTTGCCGGCGATCACTACGAGCGCGCCGACCCGATCGCGCGCCAAGTCCGACAGCGCGCGAGTCAGAACGTCGCTGGTCGTGGAATTCGCGGTTGCCGCCGGCTGGCGGGTAAAACTCCACACCGCGACGCGCTCGAACATCTGGCGTAATTCTTCTTGGAAAATGACCACTATCATCACCACGAAAACCGCGAAGAAAGCTTGAAAAATCCAGGCGGTCATCTGTAAATCCAAATAGCGCACAACCAAATAGGCCGCGCCGAAAACCAACATCCCCCGTACCACGAAGGCAGCCCGCGTGCGCCGCACCCACACGGTCGCGGTGTAGATAAGAATCGCGACCAGCAAAACGTCGACGACCTCGCCGACGGTAATGGTCGCGAATGGCATAAGGGTATCGCTATTCATTTTTGCTAGGATGCTTGATTCGAGCTGATTCTTTCAGCCCGTCAATGAAATCATAAGTTTTCGCGTAACTGGTTATCGTCGTTATGCAATTTTGCAAGCGACGTGCCGATCACCTACCGCAAGGACTAAGTCGTGGACCCACAAGCAGTTCTTAGGATGGCGCTGACCGACGAGATAATGCTGTAATTCAGGTTTATGCACAGTTGCAAAAATCGCTGTGCAGAATCTGCACAGTTTCGAAAATGGACTGCGCTCCTCCGACTGGCGAGATATCATCGAGAACAGAAAGGAGCTTAATCGGCAGTCTTTGTTTGTTCAATGTTCATCACGAATTCCTCACGAATTAAATACCCCAGAGCCGAATGCAATTGTTTTTTGTTCTACACCCCGCGAAGCAATGGGAAAGTCTCTGCGGGACAGCAGTGATAGATCGGGTGGCCGTGATTCTATCGAATGCTTGCTTGCGGCATCCCCGCCATCTCGTACAGCAGCGCGATGCGACGGGCAATTGGTGGATGAGTCGTTAGCAGGTTAGCCAAGCCGCTCTCGCTGTCGTCTAACCGGAGGCGCAGCGGATCGCAAAAAAACAGCGGCGCGGTGCCGCGGGTGGCTTTGTTTACCGGCGCACCGGCAGCGCGAATCTTTTCCAGCGCACGCGCCAAACCGCGCGGATTGCGGGTATACTCCGCCGCCGTAGCGTCGGCGAGATACTCTCTTTGCCGCGACACTGCCATCGCCAACAGCCGGGCGAGCAACGGCGACACCGCCACCAGCAACAACAGCGGCATAAATAGCGCGAGATTCTTAGCGCCCTCGCGGCGATTCGAGCGCGCGCGAAACGCGCCGCGCTGTCCCCAGTCCGCCAAGATCGCGATGCCGGCGACCAGGACGCTGACCAAGGTCATCAACAAAGTATCTTGGTTGCGAATATGCGACATCTCGTGGGCGACCACGCCTTGGGTCTCCTCGCGGTCGAGCAAGGTCAGCAGGCCTGTGGTCACGCAGATCGCGGCGTTTTTTTCATTGGTACCGGTGGCCAACGCGTTAGGCGCGGCGTCATCGATCACGTAAACCTGCGGCATGGTGGCTCCGGACGCCAACGCCATCTCGGTGACGATGTTTCGCAGTTCGCGGTGCTCGGCGATTTGAATGTCCAATCTTTCCGCGCCCAGGGAACCGAGGATCAAACGGCTGCCGCCATGGTACGCAGTGAGTGTAGCAAAGGTCGCAAACCCCAGCGCCAACACCGTGGCCATTGGCAACGGCGATCCTGCCGGTGTGAAGCCAGCGAAAGATAAATAGTCGACGGCGCCGCCGATGATCAGAAAGAAAACGATAAAGCAGCCCACCAGCGCAGCACTCCAGCGCTGATTATGGGCCTGGCGTTGGGCGAAATCGATCAACGGTGCGGGCGGCGAGCTTAGCGGGGCAGCGACAAATTGACTTTGGGCAGCGTCATTTCGGCCTCGGGCGCGGAGAACAATTCGCTGGGTTGGAATTTGAAGAAACCGGCGATCAGATTGCCGGGGAACACGTGCTGCTTGGTGTTATATTGAGTCACCAGATCGTTGTAGTACTGGCGTGAAAAGGCAATCTGATTTTCCGTCGTCGCCAGCTCTTCCTGCAGGTCGAGAACGTTTTGGTTGGATTTCAAGTCGGGATAGTTCTCCATCAGCACGAAGACCTTGCCGAGAGACTCGCTCAATGCGCGCTGCGCATCGGCGGTTTGCTGAACCCCCGTCGATGCCATCGCCTTGCTGCGCGCGTCGACGACCTTTTGCAGCGTATCTTGTTCGAACTGCATGTAGCCTTTGACGGTTTCAACCAGATTGGGGATCAAGTCATAGCGCCGCTTGAGCTGGACGCCGATTTGGTGCCAGCCGTTTTGCACCCGCAGGCGCAACGCGGTCAGTGTATTGTAGGTCGAGATAATCCAGATGCCGGCGACAAAAACGATCACCCAAACGACATAGATCATAGTCATCGTGCCTTGCCCCAATCGTCGCGTATGAGAATTTCCTCGGTCACGTCGCGCACCCGCCCGACGCCGGTCATCACCAGCACGCGCTGCATCTCTTCGGCGAAAATATTAAATACCCGCTCGACGCCGCGGGCGCCAAAGGCACCGACGCCCCAAGCCACCGGCCGGCCGGCGAGCACCGCTTTGGCGCCCAGCGCCAAGGCTTTGACGATATCTCCGCCGCTGCGAATGCCGCTGTCGAGCAGCACCGGAACTTTAGCGCCGACGGCATCGACGACTTCGGGCAACGCTTCCAAAGCCGAGCGGTTGAAATCGAGAATCCGCCCGCCATGGTTGGAAACCACCACGGCATCGGCGCCGGAGTTGACCGCAATCTTGGCGTCAGCCGCGCCCATGATGCCTTTGACCACCACCGGCAGTTTGACCAGCTGCTTCATCCACTCGATGTCTTTCGGCGTCGACTTATGGCCCTTGCGCGGTTTGCCGTCCTT
>JBGTCC010000014.1:0-3250 GCA_041749055.1 Thermodesulfobacteriota bacterium
GTCCTGTTGATCGACGAAATCGACAAGTCGGACGCCGAGTTCGAGGCATTTTTGCTCGAAGTGTTGAGCGACTTTCAAATCACCGTGCCGGAGATCGGCACACTCAAAGCCAAACATATCCCGCTGGTAGTGCTGACCAGCAACAACAGCCGGGAAGTCTCCGACGCGCTCAAGCGCCGCTGTCTGCATCTGTTTCTCGACTTCCCCGATCCTGAGCGCGAGAAGGAAATCATTAAACTCAAAGTGCCCCATGTCGGTGATAAGCTCGCCGATGAAGTGGTGCGCTTGCTGCACCGGCTGCGCAAGCTCGACTTGAAGAAGACACCGAGCATCAGCGAGAGTCTCGATTGGGTGCGCGCTTTGACATTGCTCAATATCAAAGACCTCGACAACGAACTGGTCGAACAGACCATGTCGGCGCTGATGAAGTACGAAGCCGACATCCGCAAGGCGCACCAGGAACTCAAGAGTTATCTCGCTGAGAAGCAAGCCCGGCGTCCCGACGCCGGCGACGACAAGGATCATCTACACTAGCCGCTAGCGCGCGGCGTGAAACCAACACTATGCAAGCCCGGGTCATCGAGTTCGCCAATATTTTGCGCCGCAACGGCATCCGGGTGTCGTTGTCGGAAAATATGGACGCGTTCCGCGCTCTGGAACTGATCGGCATCGCGGACCCGCAAATGTTTCGCAATGCCTTACGCACGACGCTGATCAAGCGCACCAGCGATCAGAAGCCCTTCGACGAACTGTTCGATTATTTTTTCTTGGGCATCGGCCAAGCCCTCGACGCCATCGACCGCAAGATCATGGAAGAGCTTGGGCTGTCACCGGAAAAGTTTCAGGAGATGCTCGAGCAGATCCAGAAACTTATGAAGGAGATGGAAGGGGACCTGGCCGATCTGACCAAGGCGTTGCTCAACAACAACCGCACCGAGCTGGAGCGTCTGCTGCGCGAAGCGATGCGGCAGGAGACACAGGACGGCACGCCGGACAGCCTGCGCCATACACCCTACACGCGCATGATGATGCGCCTGGGACTGGACCGGGTGCAGAGCGAGA
Source organism: Thermodesulfobacteriota bacterium (assembly GCA_041749055.1). GTDB lineage: Bacteria > Desulfobacterota > Binatia > UBA9968 > UBA9968 > DP-20. Next base: position 1,063 of record JBGTCC010000014.1, read on the forward strand.
TCGAGCGCTTCCGCGGCATGCTGCAAATGCTCGGCGAGAATGGCGAAGATTTGCAAAACGTCATGCGCTATTTAGACGAGCGCATGCGCGATTTGAACCGGCTGTTGCGCGAGGTGATCCAGCAGGAGCAGCGCAAGCAGGGCGCCGAACCGCGCGACCACTCCCAGCGCAGCGCGCTGGCGGACAAGAGTTTTTCTTTCTACACCGAGGACGATATCCGGCGCATGAACGACGCCGTGGCGCGCCTGGCGCAGCGCTTGAAGAATCGCCTGTCGGTGCGGCGCAAAAAAGCCGCGCGTGGCCGTTTCGACGTCAAAGCTACCTTGCGTAAAAACATGCAATACGGCGGCGTGCCGTTTTTGATTCAACTTGACCGGCGCAAGAAAACCAAGCCGCAAGTGATGGTGCTGTGTGATATTTCCGACTCGGTATTGAACGCGTCGCGCTTCATGTTGCAGTTCGTTTATTCGATCCAGGATCTCTACGCCAAGGTGCGCAGTTTCGTCTTTGTCGCCGAGATCGGAGAGGTCACCAAGCTATTCGAAGAACATGACATCCAGACCGCCGTCGAGACGGCGTTGAAAGGGGATGTCATCGACGTCTTCTCCCATTCAAATTTCGGCCGCGCCTTCGAGCAGTTCCACCGCAACTTTTTCGCCTCGATCACCAGCAAGACCACGGTGTTGGTGATCGGCGATGGGCGCAACAATTATAACCGCCCCAACGAATGGGTGCTGCGCGAAGTCAAACAAAAGGCCAAGCAGTTGATCTGGCTTAACCCGGAAAGCCGCATGACCTGGGGCATCGGTGACAGCGAGATGCCGCGCTACGCGCCCCATTGCCATATCGCCGAGGAATGCCGCAGCATCAATCAACTCTATAAGATCGTCGATTTGATCGTGCCCTAATTTTATGCCGAAAATGCTTTTCATTCAGACCTACGGTTGCCAGATGAACCAATACGATTCGGAAAAAATCGCTCAGGTCCTGGCGCGCAAAGATTACGTCCAAACCGATCGAATCGATAGCGCCGATGTGATCCTGCTCAACACTTGCAGCGTGCGCGACAAGGCTGAACAGAAGGTTTATAGCGCGTTGGGCAGCTGGAAGGAGTTTAAAGACTACCGCGAGGGCGTGATCATCGGCGTCGGCGGTTGCGTGGCACAGCAGGAAGGGGCAAAGCTGCTAAAGCGCGTCCCCCATCTGGATTTGGTTTTCGGCACCCACAACATTCACAAGCTGCCGGCGATGATCGAACAGGTGGAAAATGCCCGGGCACGGCCGGTGGAGACCGCTTTTTACCGCGATTCGGCTTACATGGACGATGGCGAGCTGCGGACGCAAGTCGACGGCGTCAAGGCCTTTGTAACGATCATGCAAGGCTGCAATAAAGTGTGCAGCTTCTGCATCGTGCCCCATGTGCGCGGCCGCGAAGTAAGCCGGCCCAGCGACAAAATCCTCGGCGAAATCGAGTCGCTGGCGCGCCACGGCGTCAAGGAAGTCATGCTGCTCGGCCAAAACGTCAATTCCTACGGCAAGCTCACGCCTGGTGAGTTGAGCTTTGCCGAGCTGCTCGCCCAGGTCAACCAGATTGATGGCTTGCGGCGCATTCGCTTTACCACTTCCCATCCGCAAGATTTGTCGCCCGAGCTGATCGAGGTTTTCGCCACATTGCAAAATTTATGCGAGCACCTGCATCTGCCGGTGCAGTCGGGCTCCGACACAGTCTTGGCGCGCATGCGCCGCGGCTACACCAAGGCCGAATATCTGGACCGGCTCAATCGTCTGCGCGATCGTCGTCCGAAAGTGGCGCTGAGCACCGACATCATCGTCGGCTTTCCCGGCGAAACCGATGGCGAATTCGACGAGACGCTAGAATTACTCCGCGCGGTGGAGTACGATGATATTTACTCGTTCACCTATTCGCCGCGGCCGCAAACCGTCTCCGCGAAAATTTATCCCGACGATGTTCATGACGACGTGAAAAAAGAGCGTCTAAAAACAGTGCAAACTTTGCAGCGCGAAATATCTCTGGCAAAAAACCGCCAACGCATCGGCGACCGCGAAGAGGTCCTGGTCGATGGACCGTCGAAACTTAAGGCCGAACAGGTCATGGGCCGCACCCGTAGCCACCGCATCGTCAACCTCACCGGATCGACCGATTTGATCGGTGAGTTCGTGCAGGTTC
>JBGTCC010000015.1:0-4424 GCA_041749055.1 Thermodesulfobacteriota bacterium
GGTGGCGGGCTCGGCGATTCGCGATCCCAGTCAAAATGTCACTCGCGCCGAAGCTTTACGCATGTACACCTTGGGCAGCGCATGGATGACCTCGGACGAAGGACGCAAAGGCTCCATCGAAGTCGATAAATTTGCCGACCTAGCGGTGCTCAATGACGATTATTTAACCGTGGCCGAGGAGCAGATTCGCAATTTGGTATCGTTGCTGACGATGGTCGGCGGGCGCATTGTCTATGCGGCGGGACCCTATGCTGCACTGGCGGCGAAATGATTAGATTCTCGAACAACCAAATTCGCGGAGGTGGTATGCGGCAAATTCGCTATTGCAGTGTTGGATTGTCATTCGCGCTGGTACTGATCATAAGCCAAAGCGCATTGGCGGCGGAGCGTTTTTACATTAGCATTACTGGGCCGACGCTCAGTTACGCTCATCTTTACTCTGGCCAAGAGCGCGGTTTCTTCGCTCAGGAAGGATTGGACCTGCAAGTTTTAGTGGTGCGCGGTGTGATTGGCTTGAGCAGCTTGATGTCCGGCGAGATCGATGTCACCTGCCACGCAGGCAGCGGTCTGGCGGCAGCGCTGCGCGGTTTGCCGATCAAGATTGTCAACGTCACCCACGACCGGCCGGTGCATGACCTGATCGTCCACCCGTCGATCGCCACGCCTGCCGACTTGAGGGGCAAAGCGATCGCCGTCGGCTCCTTGGAAGGCACCGCCGCTGTGATCGCGCGGCGGGTATTGCAGGCCAAGGGACTCGACGCCCAGGAAGACGTGACACTGCTAAGCATGGATTCGCCGGCGCGGTTGCAGTCGCTCTTGAGTGGCCGAGTCGCCGCCGGGTTGGTTACGCCGCCGACAACTTATCTAGCGGTGGACCGCGGTTTTCGCACCCTGGCGCGCGGCCGCGACCATATTCGCTATTTACAAACCGGCGTGGTGGCGACCGATACGGCGATCAAACAGAAACGCGCCGGCATCGTGCGCTTTCTCCGCGGCTGGAACCGCGCGCTAAAATTTTATCAGGACAACCCCGAAACGATGATTCCCTACATTCAAAAGAAACTGGCGGTCAGCGACGCCAAAATGGCCCGGCGCATGTATGACGATGACCATCAGGCCATCTCTTTGAGCGGCATCCTCAACGGCGATGCCGCCCGGGAAATTCTCGACACGGCGAGAGAAGCGCTACGCATCAAAGAGCCGGTGGCGGTGGAAAAGGTTTTTGATTTTTCACTGGCGGCGGAAGCTCAACGCTAACCCAACAGTTATCACCGTGGAGTTCGCGCAACCTCAGGATCACATTCTATCCTATCCATGGGTGCCGCCGGCGCACTGATTATCTTGCTCCCGCCAATCATGCGAGACTTCGGAATATGGCTGTAGTCGATCGTCGGTCACCAGATGATCAGTTCCATTCGGCGGAGCGCGCGCTCTTGGCGGGCTGTGTCGCGCTGCTGAGCTTAGTGGTGATATTCGGCAGCTTGTTGCTGGTTCGTCATGAGCAACAATACGTCCGGCTGGCCGAATCTATTCTCAGCGGCAAACTCCATATGCTGGTCGAATTGCCCGAGGATTTACACGACACGGCACTCTATGCCGGTCGATATTATTGGCCGCTCGGGCCGTTCCCCGCGGTGTTGCTGATGCCTCTTGTGTTGGCCTGCCGCTGGACCGGTATTGAATTTTACCAGGCTTATGCGTCGGTGCCACTGTCGCTTTGGACGAGCTGGCTGATTTTTCGCTTAGCGTTAAAGTGTCGCCGCAGTAAAATCGAATCGACTTGGTTGGCGCTGGCATTCTGCGGCGCGTCATCTTATCCCAGCGTGGCAGCGATCTCGATGAGTTGGCCGTTTGCCCAGGTGGTGGCGATCCACCTGCTTTTTCTTGCCCTGCATGAGTGGCTTGGCCAGAAGCGTTGGCTGGTCATTGGACTTCTCTTGGGCTTGACGGCGGCCACCCGGCTGTCCGCTGGTTTGAATATCGGCTTGTTCGCGGCGGCTGCGTTGATGACCGACCCGCAGCTGAGAAAAAAAGCATTGGTGTCGCTGACGATTGGTTTTGCCTTGCCAATGGCGTTGCTGGCGTTATACAACTTCGCGCGATTCGACTCGTTTCTAGAAACCGGCTACGGGTTTCAGTTGCCGGGACCAGGGGACTTCCCGTCGACATCCCTCGCCAATATATTGCCGCACCTGAGCCTGTTACTTTTTGGTGCGCCGGCCCTGTCGGACAAATTTCCGTTCGTCATCACCCAAACCATCGGCATGAGCGTTTTCCTGCTTTCGCCCTGGCTTTTGTATATCGGTTCGCTCAAGTTCGACCGCTTCAATCTCATAGCTCTGGTGAACTGCTTGATCGTGCTTGTTGCCGTGCTCGCTTGGCGGTCCACCGGTCAGTTCCAATTGGGTTATCGGTTTTCGCTGGACTTCCTACCCATAGTCGGCTTTCTCATAGCCCGCGACGGCTTCGGTCGCGGGCCAATGCCAGTGGGATTCAAATTGCTCACCGCACTGGGATTCCTGTCCACCCTTTATTTCTTATGGAGTTTTGTCGAGATCCTGCCGCGAAGATGAAGCAGGGTATTCCATTGCAAGGCATGCTTGCAAAGCCGATTTGAAACTCGTACTTCTGGCTGAATTGACAGGGGTGGAGATGTCAGCATGAGCTATAAAGACGTGCGTGAGTGGATCAAAAAAGTTCAAGAGATGGGCGAGCTTCAAGTCGTCGAAGGCGCCGATTGGAATCTTGAAATCGGCGCGTTGTCGGTGCTGGCCTCCAAGCACAAAGAAAACAGCCCGGCTTTGCTCTTCGATCAGATTAAAGACTACCCGGCCGGTTACCGTATCCTGGTCGGCTTCTTCGAGAGCCTCAAACGGTCGGCGTTGACGACCAATTTACCGCTCGATATCAGCCGCGACGGTTTCATCCAGGCCTGGCGCGAGCGCTTGGCCAAGCCGGCATCGATTCCGCCAGTGACGGTTGCCAGCGGACCGATTCTGGAGAATATTTTCGACGGCGACGGCATCGATCTTTTCAAATTTCCCGTGCCGTTTTGGCATGAACGCGACGGCGGACGATATATTGGCACCGGCCATGTGGTGATTACCCGCGATCCCGATGACGGTTGGGTCAACGTCGGCTGCTACCGGGTGATGGTTCATGACCGCAACACCATGGGCATGAACATTTCTCCCGGCAAGCATGGCCGCATGCACCGCCAGAAATATTTCGATCGCGGTAAACCCTGCCCCGTGGTGTGCTGCTTCGGCGTCGACCCGCTGCTGCATATGTTTGCCACCCGCCCCGAACCCTATGGCCGGAGCGAGTTCGATGCCGTCGGCGGTATTAAAGGCGAGCCGATGGAAGTGATTACCGGTGCGCTGACCGGACTGCCGATACCCGCCTACGCGGAGATCGCCATCGAAGGCGAGTTTCTGCCGGATCAGGGCAAAGAAGAGGGTCCGTTCAGCGAGTGGACCGGCTACTACGCCAGCGGTGAGAAATTGGAGCCGCTGATCAAAGTCCATCGCCTCTACCATCGCAACGATCCGATCCTGACCGCTTCGCCGGAATACCGCCCGACGGCGCGGGCGGAGCACTGTTATGAACTGCTGCGCGCGGCTTATATCCGCGATCAAGTGGAAAAAGCCGGCGTGCCGGATATCACCGCGGTGGCGAGCTATTTTCGCCGCTTCTTAACGGTCCTGGCGATCAAGCAGCGCTATCCGGGGCATGCGCGCCAGGCCGGTCTGATAGCCAGCCAATGCCAGGGCGGTGCCTATCTCGGCCGCTACATCGTCGTCGTCGACGACGATGTCGATGCCTACGATATCAATGATGTGCTTTGGGCGATGTGCAGCCGCGTCGATCCGGTGGACTCCGCTGAAATCATCCGGCGCTGCTGGAGCGGCCCCCTCGATCCGATCATCCCTAAAGAGCGCAAGGGGTTCAGCTCACGTATGATCGTCGACGCGTGCCGGCCGTTTGAGTGGCGCGACAAGTTTCCACCGGCGGCGCATATCAGCCCGGAACGCCAGCAGGCGGTCATTGCTAAATGGAAAAAGCAGCTGTTTAGTTAGATGGGTGACATCAGTTCGCAATATTAATCGTCTAAGCCCATGGGGGAACATCGATCATGAGTAGAATTCACAAGCTGTTGGCGGCACCGTTGTTTGCGCTTTTGTTGTCGGGCTTGGCATTTGGCGCTGAGACGCCGTCGACCAAGGATCCGGCAAAGGAAAGTGGTTATACCGCGCCAGCGAAAAAGAAGACCAACAAACCCAAGAAGCCGAAAGTGCAAAAATTCGTTGGCAATATATCTTCCGTCGATGCCCAGACAGGCGCGGTGTCGGTCACGGGGTCGGCCGGCGAGAAGAGTTTTATCACCCAGGACGCGGCCAAAGATGCCTTGGAGCGGCTCGCGG
>JBGTCC010000016.1:0-9340 GCA_041749055.1 Thermodesulfobacteriota bacterium
CACGAGTACTTCCGTCATGGCGGCTCCATCGGTAACCGTTCTTATCCGGGCCGGGTTCGTAAGGGCAAAAAGATGGCCGGCCATTGGGGCAATGAGCAGATCGCCACACAGAATCTCTTGGTCGTCGACATCCGTGCCGAGGAGAATCTACTGTTCGTGCGCGGCGCAGTTCCTGGAGCCAAGCAGGGAGTGGTGATCTTGCGGCCGGCAGTCAAAAGGTAAATAAAATGGAAGTCCACGTTATCCAACCCACCCTCAACGACGCGATTTTCGGCGCCAAAACCCGGCCCCATCTGCTGCACCAAACCGTGGTCATGCAGCTGGCCAATCGGCGCGCCGGTTCGGCTGCGACCAAGACCAAAGGGCTTGTCCGCGGCGGTGGTAAAAAGCCGTGGCGGCAAAAGGGCACGGGCCGCGCTCGTGCCGGTAGTTCCCGGTCACCGATCTGGGTTGGTGGCGGCACCGCGTTCGGCCCGACGCCGCGCGATTACTCTTATCGTATGCCCCGTTCGGCGCGGCGCGAAGCGCTGTTGTCGGCATTGAGCCTCAAGAATCGCGAAGGCAAGCTCATTGTCGTCGATAAGTTTGAGCTTGAAGCGGCCAAGACTAAAATCATGGTACAAGCGTTGGCTGAGCTCAAGGTTGCCAGCGCCGTGATCGTCGTGGCGCAACCGGACGAAAAGATCGAACGCTCGGCTCGCAACATCCCCAAGATCAAAGTGTTGCGTGTCGAGGGCTTGAATGTTTACGATTTGATGCGCTATGAGCACCTGATTCTGACCGATGGAGCGCTCAAACTCTTGCAAGAAAGGTTGGCAGCATGAAGGCGCCACATGAAATCATCAAAGCGCCGCTGATCTCTGAAAAGGGCACGGCACTTACGGAAAGCGCGAATCAGGTATTGTTCAAGGTTCGCACCAATGCCAACAAGATCGAGGTCAAACAGGCCGTGGAGCAGATGTTCAAGGTCAAAGTCGAGCAAGTGCGCATGGCCCGTTATCTCGGCAAAGTCCGTCGCATCGGCCGTAGCATGGGGCGCCGACCGGATTGGAAAAAAGCTTACGTAACGCTCAAGGAAGGCGACAAGATCGATTTCTTTGGCGCCGCCTAAAGTGCCAACATTAGGAAATAGAGAATAACAACATGGCGATTAGAACTTACCGGCCAACATCCGCGGGCATGCGTTTCCGCACCGGCCACACCTTCGATGAGGTGACCAAGGCGCGGCCGGAAAAAGCCTTAGTGGAACCTAACAACCACAGCGGCGGGCGCAACAATACCGGCCGGATCACCGCGTTTCATCGCGGTGGCGGTCATAAGCGGCTTTATCGTTTGATTGATTTTAAACGCAACAAGCTCAAAGTTCCGGCAAAGGTCGAGGCCATTGAATACGATCCCAATCGTTCCGCGCGCATCGCTCTGCTGTGCTACGCTGACGGCGAGCGGCGCTATATCCTCGCGCCGGAAAAGCTCCAAGTCGGCGCCACGGTGATTGCTGGCGATGACAACATCGATATCCAACCTGGCAACTCCATGCCGCTTAAGTTTATTCCGGTAGGTACGCTGCTCCATAATATTGAACTTAAAATCGGCAAAGGGGGCCAGCTGGTGCGTAGCGCCGGTTTGGGCGCGCAGCTGATGGCCAAGGAGGGCACTTACGCCCTGCTCAAGCTGCCTTCCGGCGAGTTACGCTATGTGTTAGCCGAATGCCGCGCGACGGTGGGACAAGTTGGCAATGCCGAACAGGAAAATGTCTCCTGGGGTAAGGCGGGCCGGATGCGCTGGTTGGGCTTTCTACCGGGAAGCCGCGGTATCGCGATGAATCCCGTCGATCATCCCCATGGCGGCGGCGAAGGCCGCTCCAAGGGGAATCATCCGATGACGCCTTGGGGCAAACCGACCAAGGGTTATAAGACGCGCAAAAATCAATCCACCGATAAGTATATTGTGGCACGGAGAAAAGGTAGGTAGCGATGGCCCGTTCGGTTAAAAAAGGACCCTTCATCGACGACCATTTGCAGAAGAAGGTCACGGCGATGGCGGAGACCCGCGGACGCCAGGTAATTCGCACATGGTCGCGCCGTTCCACGGTGACGCCAGAGATGGTTGGTCTGACCATCGGCGTGCATAACGGCCGCAAGTTCATTCCAGTGTTTGTTAGTGAAAATATGGTCGGCCACAAACTCGGTGAGTTCTCGCCGACGCGGACTTTCTACGCGCATTCAGGGGATCGCAAGAGCGATGCTAAGGAGACCGGTGGTGCGCCGCGGGCCGCACCGGCAAAGAGTTAAGGCAAGCCATAACCGATTAGGAACGATTGACGAAGACATGGAAACACGCGCGATCACAAAGTTCATCCGGGTCTCGCCGCGCAAGGTGCGTTTGGTGGTAGACCAAATTCGCGGCAAGGGTGTCGAGGAAGCGCTCAATATTCTCAAGTTTATTCCCAAGCGCTCCGCCGGGATCGTCGCCAAAACGGTACGGACGGCGGTGGCCAACGCTGAAAACACCCAAAGCGTCGATGTCGACCGGCTATTCGTCAAGCAAGCGAAAGTCGATGAGGCTGGCATGTGGAAGCGCTTTACCTCCCGTGCTCAAGGACGGGCGACGCGCGTTCGTAAACGGCTAAGCCATGTGACGATCATCCTCGATGAGTCCGAGGGGAGGAGTTAACTTTCGATGGGTCAAAAAACACATCCAAAATTGTTTCGCCTGGGCGTCATCGAGACCTGGGACTCCAAATGGTTTGCCCGCCATGATTATCCGAAGCTCTTACACGAAGATTTCCGGATTAAGAAATTTTTGAAAACCCGGCTCTATCATGCCGGCATCTCGCGCATCGAAATCGAACGGGCGGCGAACAAGGCTAAGATCAACATTCACACGGCGCGTCCCGGTATCGTTATCGGTAAGAAGGGCGCCGAGATCGAAAAGCTCAAGGAAGAAATCACCAAGCTCACCCATCGTGAGACCTATATCAACATTCACGAAGTGCGCCGGCCGGACTTGGACGCGCAATTGACTTCGGAGAATGTCGCTTTGCAGCTCGAGCGTCGCGTCGCCTTCCGGCGCGCTATGAAGGAAAGTGTCTCCCGGGCTTTGCGCATGGGCGCCCAGGGCGTAAGAATTCAGTGCGCCGGCCGTTTGGGCGGTTCTGAAATCGCCCGTACCGAGTGGTATCGCGAAGGCCGTGTGCCACTGCATACGCTGCGCGCCGACGTCAACTATGGTACTGCCGAAGCGCATACGACCTACGGCATTATCGGCGTCAAGGTGTGGATCTTCCGCGGTGAAGTATTGACCGCAGAAGAAGAACAGCAGAAAGCGATGATGGGTGGTTGAGCCATCGGATCTATTCGTAACCGTAAATTAAATATATTTTAACACCACTAAGAAAATGCTTGAACCGAAAAAAGTAAAGTTTCGCAAACTGCAAAAGGGCCGCCGCCGTGGCACGGCGCACCGAGGTTCCACGCTCGCCTTCGGCGACTATGGGCTGAAGGCGCTGGGGCGGGGATGGATGAGCGCGCGGGAAATCGAGGCAGCTCGTGTTGCTTTGACTCGTTATTTGAAGCGCGGTGGTAAGGTGTGGATTCGCATCTTTCCAGACAAGCCGTTGACAAAGAAGCCCCTGGAAACCCGTATGGGTAAAGGTAAGGGCGCGACCGAGAAATGGGTCGCAGTGGTCCAACCCGGACGGATTTTATTCGAGATGGAGGGCGTCGAAGCCGCGCTCGCGAAGGAAGCATTTCGATTGGCAGCACATAAGCTGTCGATCGCCACCACGATGGTGGAACGCCGAGGATTAGTCCATGGAAGCTAAAGAACTTCGCGGCATGACTGCCGCAGATTTGCACGAAAAGCTTGCAGCCCTGCGCGAAGAAATCGGCCACTTGGCGCTCAAGCGAGCAACTAGCCGGTTAGAGAATCCCATGAAGTTTAAAGAGACCAAACGGGAGCTCGCGCGGGTCGCCACCATTTTGCGCGAAAAAGCGCTCCAAAGTCGGGAAGGCTGAGCATGGAAGGCAGAGGATTACAAAAAGAGCGTAGCGGCGTGGTGGTCAGCGATAAGATGGCAAAGACCGTCGTGGTCTCCATCGAGCGCACGGTGATCCACCCGCGTTACAAAAAAATCTTAAGGCGCCGTTCGCGCGTGAAAGCCCACGACGAGAACAATCAGTGCCATGTCGGCGACCGGGTATTGCTGGTTGAATGCCGACCGCTCAGTCGCGACAAACGCTGGCGTGTCAGCAAGGTTTTGGAAAAGACCAACTCGGGGCCAGAAATTGCCATCGGCTAACGCTTGCGCGATGAAAGTGAGTCGAGACTGATCTATGATTCAGACCAATTCTAATCTGGATGTGGCGGATAATTCGGGCGCGCGCCGAGTCCAGTGTATTAAAGTCTTGGGCGGCAGCAAACGTCGCTATGCCTCCGTCGGCGATATTATCGTGGTCGCGGTGCAGGAAGCGATTCCTAACGGCAAGGTGAAAAAGGGCGACGTCGTGAAGGCGGTGGTGGTGCGGACGGCCAAGGAGATGGGACGGCCTGATGGTACCTACATCCGCTTCGACACGAACTCCGCGGTGTTGATCGACAATCAAAAAGAGCCGGTGGGGACGCGTATCTTCGGACCGGTGGCGCGTGAACTGCGGGCCAAGAAATTCATGAAGATCATTTCTCTGGCGCCTGAAGTGCTTTAGCCAGAGATTGAGGAGAAATCGCTCGTGGAGATTCGTAAAAACGACAGCGTGATGGTGATTGCCGGAAAGGAACGGGGTAAGACCGGCAAAGTCCTGCGCGTTCTGCCGGAGAAGAACGCGGTCATTATTGAGAGGATCGGTATCGTCAAACGGCACACCAAGCCACGCGGACCGCAACAGAGCGGCGGTATCGTCGAGAAAGAAGCGGCGATCAATGTGTCCAACGTCATGATGATGTGCGACAAGTGCAACGCACCGGTGCGGATCGGCCATAAGGAACTGACCGACGGCAAAAAAATCCGCATCTGCCGCCGATGCAACGAAGCGCTCGATTAGTTCGCTAGATCAGTGGGACGATTGAAGTAATCATGGCAAGATTAAAAACCAAATATAAGGACGATGTCGTACCGGTGATGATCAAGGAGTTCGCTTACAAGAACCCCATGCAGGTACCGAAGCTCAATAAGATCACCATCAACGTCGGATTGGGTGAGGCGACGCAAAATGCCAAGGCTATCGATAGCACGCTTATCGATATTACGGCGATCACCGGGCAAAAACCGGTGGTGACCAAATCGAAAAAAGCGATCGCTAACTTTAAACTACGCGAGAACCTACCGATCGGTGTGATGGTTACGTTACGGCGCGATCGGATGTACGAATTTCTCGACCGCTTGATCCATACCGCTTTGCCGCGGGTGCGCGATTTCAAGGGCGTTTCGGACAAATCCTTCGACGGTCGTGGCAACTACTCTTTGGGCCTGCGTGAGCAGATTATTTTCCCGGAGATTCAAGCCGACAAAGTTGACAAAACCAGAGGCATGACGATTACGATCGCGACGACGGCCAATACCGATCAAGAAGGCCGGACTTTGCTGCGTCTCATGGGCATGCCGTTCGCCAGTTAGTTGAGGGGGAAATTCCATTGGCCAAGACTTGTCTAAGAATCAAAGCCGAGCGACCGAACAAGTTCAAAGTGCGGGAATACAACCGCTGTCCGCTGTGCGGCCGTTCACGGGCATTTTATCGCCGTTTTCGCATGTGCCGGTTATGTCTGCGCGATAACGCGCGTAAGGGAAATATCCCCGGACTGATCAAGGCCAGTTGGTAGAGGCTGGAGTTTAATATGGGAATGACCGATCCGATCGCGGATTTACTTACTCGGATCCGCAACGCTTCACGGGCGCGCCATCAAAAAGTGACGGTGCCCTATTCGCATTTGAAGGAAAACATCGTCAAGGTCTTGATCGATGAAGGCTATCTCAAGGACCAAAAAAAGGTCAAAGCCGCCATCGGTGGCGGTGATGAGATGATTATCACGCTGAAGTTCGACCGGGAAAGCCGGCCCATCATCCTCGGTATGAAGAGGGTCAGCAAGCCCGGCCGGCGGGTCTATGTCGGCTCCCAAGAGGCCACGCCGATCCGCAAAGGATTGGGCATCCATGTGCTCTCGACGCCCAAGGGTATCTTGGTCGATCGTGAAGCGATGCGCGCCAAAGTTGGCGGTGAATTGATCTGTACTGTTTGGTAAGACTGATCGAGGTGTAATGTGTCACGTATTGGCAAGCTGCCCATAGCGATTCCAGCGGGCGTCAAGGTCGCGGTTGACGCCAGCGGTATTCGCGTCGAAGGGCCGAAAGGTAAATTGCAAGCCGGGGTTCCCTCCGGTGTCAGCGTCAAAGTTGACGGCAACTCGATGCGCGTCGAACGCAACAACGAAGACCGCAAAATTCGCGCGCTCCATGGTTTAACGCGAAAGTTAATCGCTAACATGGCTCAGGGTGTTAGCGTCGGTTTCAGCCGAGTATTGGACATTAACGGCGTCGGTTATCGCGCCGAGGTCAAGGGTCAGGAAATTCACATGACGTTGGGCTACTCCCATCCCGTGGTGTTTCCGCTGCCCCAAGGTGTGACCGCGGCGGTGGAGCGGCAAATCATTATCACCCTTTCCGGGGCTGAGCGGCAAGTGGTGGGTGAAACTGCGGCGAAGATCCGTATGCTCAGGCCGCCCGAACCCTACAAGGGCAAGGGCATCAAGTATCGTGAAGAGTTTATCAAGCGCAAAGCCGGCAAAGCCGTCGGTTCGGCGGGTGGAAAGTAAGTTTACTGAGGAATTGAGATGTCGAGCAAGCGACTAGATATAGGCCGGCAGCGGCGAAAAGTTCGAGTGCGTAAAAAGGTTCGCGGCACGGATCTCCGCCCGCGAGTTTGCGTATTTCGCAGCAACAAGCATATTTACGCGCAGGTTATTTCGGATAGCCAAGGAAAGACCTTGGCGGCGGTGTCGACGCTGTCCGAAGAATTGGCCGAGCAGATAAAGAAGAACAACGGTGTCGATGCGGCTAAGCAAGTCGGCGTTACCTTGGCCAAAGTCTGTAAAGAAAAAAATATTACCAGCGTGGTTTTCGACCGCAACGGGTTCATCTACCACGGCCGGGTGAAGGCTGTGGCCGATGGCGCCCGCGAAGGCGGCTTGAACTTTTAACCAGCATTGAACGAGAGGTCGCTTTGGAACGGATCGATCCCCAAGGTTTAGAGTTGAAAGAAAAGGTGGTTCACATCAGCCGGGTGGCCAAGGTTGTTAAAGGCGGCCGGCGCTTTAGCTTTAGCGCCTTAGTGGTGACCGGTGATAGCCACTCGGTAGTAGGCTACGGTATGGGCAAGGCCAAGGAAGTCCCGGAAGCGATCCGCAAGGGTTTGGAGCAGGCAAAAAAGAGTTTGATTCGCGTGCCGATCATAGACGGAACGATTCCCTACGAAGTGGTCGGACGTTACGGCGCCGGCCATGTGATTCTTAAACCCGCCTCAGGCGGCACCGGTGTCATCGCTGGCGGCGGTGTGCGCGCGGTGGTGGAAGCCTCCGGCATCCAAAATGTCTTGACCAAATGTCTTGGTTCGAACAATCCGCATAACATGGTCAAAGCGACATTCGAAGCGCTGCGCGACTTGCGCCAGCCGGAAGACATCGCGGAGCGGCGGGGCAAAACCTTGGCGGAGATTCGCTGATCATGAAACTCGACGATCTAAAACCAGCCGCTGGTTCGAACAAAAAACGCAAAAGGGTCGGCCGGGGCCCCGGTTCCGGCCACGGGAAGACTTCTGGCCGAGGTCACAAGGGACAAGGCTCGCGTTCCGGTGGCAATACTAAGCCCGGTTTTGAAGGCGGCCAGATGCCGCTGCAACGGCGCTTGCCGAAACGCGGCTTCCATAACATATTTCGGATCGAAATGGCGGTGGTCAATCTAACCCAATTGGAAGCGCTCGCCGGTGCCGGTGACATCGCTCCAGAAACCATGTCTCAACATGGCTTGATTAGCGGTAAGAATCGCCAAGTCAAAGTCTTGGGTGAGGGGAATTTGACCAAAGCGGTGACGATCCGCGCCCATGGCTTTTCCGCCAGCGCGAGACAAAAGATCGAAGCGGCCGGCGGCAAAGCGGAGTTGATCGAACTTCATGCTTAGCGGATTTCAAAACGCATCGCGGGTACCGGAGCTGCGCCGCCGGGTGATTTTCGCCCTGGGGATGCTGGCGGTGTATCGCTTCGGCGTCCATGTGCCGACGCCAGGTATCGATAGAGCCGCCATGGCGGCGTTTTTCGATCAACAGAGGAATACTCTATTCGGCTTTCTCAATCTGTTTTCGGGCGGCGCGTTGGAACAGTTTTCAGTTTTTTCACTGGGCATTATGCCCTACATCAGTGCGTCGATTATCTTGCAATTGCTGACCGTCGTCTTCCCGTACCTTGAACGACTCTCCAAGGAAGGCGAAGTTGGCCGGCGCAAGATCACTCAATACACCCGTTACGGCACAGTGGTTCTGTCGATCGTTCAAGGGACGATGATCTCCATCGGCTTGGAAAGCACACAGGGGCCGGGCGGCACGCCGCTGGTGCTCAACCCCGGTATGGCTTTTCGCTTGATGACCGTGTTGACGCTTACCTCGGGTACCGCCTTCATCATGTGGCTGGGCGAGCAGATTACCGAACGGGGCATCGGCAATGGCATCTCGCTGATCATCTTCGCCGGTATTGTCGCCCAGCTGCCTTCGGCGATTTGGTCGACCTTTGAATTCATGCGTAATGGCGAGCTCGGACCCTTGGTCGCATTGGTGATATTGGTTCTCAGTGTCGCGGTCATCGGCGCGATTATTTTCGTCGAGCGCGGCCAACGGCGCATCCCGGTACAATACGCCAAACGGGTAGTTGGCCGGCGCATGTACGGCGGTATGACCTCGCACCTGCCGTTAAAAGTAAATACCGCGAACGTGATTCCGATTATCTTCGCTTCATCGGTGTTGATTTTTCCGGCGACCATGGCGCAATTCGCGGCGCATCCCTGGATTCAAACAATTTCCGGAATGCTGGCGCCGGGTCAATGGCTTTATGAGATTGCCCAGATTGCGCTGATTATCTTTTTTGCATTTTTCTACACCGCGGTGGTGTTCAATCCAAGTGACGTGGCCGAGAACATGAAAAAGGCCGGCGGCTATATTCCCGGCATTAGACCGGGACAGAAAACCGCTGAGTTCATTGAAAAGGTGTTGTCGCGGATAACCTTGAGCGGGGCGGTTTATCTCTGCTTGATCGCGTTATTGCCGTCCTTGTTGGTGCGGCAATTCAACGTGCCTTTTTATTTTGG
>JBGTCC010000017.1:0-3636 GCA_041749055.1 Thermodesulfobacteriota bacterium
CGCCAGAGCATCCAGCACGTCGCGACCAGGAATGCGCTTGCGCGCCAAAAGGTAAGCGATGGCAACCCCGAGAACCACGTCGATGATCGTGCTCAGACTGCTGAGCATGAGACTGTTCTTGATGCTGAGGAGCGCGAGGTCGTGGCTGAACACATCTTGATAAAATTTAAGGGTGTATTCGCTGGGGAGGACGGTTAAAAACCAACGCTGGGTCACCGATGTCAGCAATACCCCGAAATGCGGAATGAGGGCGATTGCCGATGTGCCCAGGACCAATGCGTAAATGACAACGGTCATGGTCGTTGACGCTGGGCGCGCGGCTGAAATGACATGACCGCGGCCGAGCATCTCGTAACCTCCACCGCCGAGAATGCGTTTGGACAGATAAAAGAAAAAAAGCGTCAGCACGATGACGGCCACGACGAAGGCGTAGCCCATGGGGTTTTGATGCAGGTCGGTCACCATGTTAAAAATCTGCACGGCAATGACCTCGCGATATTCAAAAACCAGCGGCGTGCCAAGGTCGGTGAACGCCCAAATGAATACGATGATCGCCCCGGCAAAATAACCGGGGAGCATCAACGGAAAAGTAACCGTGGTAAATAGCTTTAGTCTGTTTGCTCCGAGGTTTTTAGCCGCTTCCTCGAGGCTGGGGTCGACGTTGGCCAAGGCCGCCGCTAGATTCAAATACATGATCGGATAAAGATGTAGCGCCTCCAGAATCGCCACGCCCCAGAAAGTTCCGCCGCCGAGCCAGTCGATGGGCTGGTCGATGACGCCCATCTGCAGCAGCAACAGATTGACGGAGCCAAAACGGGCCAGCAACTGGCGCATGCCGATAGCCCCGACAAACGGCGGCAGCACCATGGGAATCAAAATGAGACCGGTCAAAAAACCCTTGCCGGGAAAATTGTAGCGCACCAGGAGAAGGGCCAGGGGAAGACTGAGGACGGTCGTAAATAGCGTCACGACTAAGCCCAAATTGACACTGTTGGCCAGAATGATGGTATTGTTCGGGCTGGAAAACATCAGCTTCATGAACACCAGGGAAAAACCTTTCTCGGTGAAAAAAGCGTTGGAGAATACGTAACCGAGGGGATAGAGCATGAAGACGATGAAAAACAACCAGAGAAAGAGCAGCACCGCGCCATTGGCGAGGTTCAAATCGTAGCGGCGCAGCCAGTTAGTCACCTAAGTCCTCCTGGGGCAGCACCACCACATCGTGGGCATCGAATTGCAGTACCAGTTGAGCTCCCACCTGAGCTTTCCTCGTTGGCTGGTTAAATTCCACGGCGCGCACGACGGAGTCGTCGGTGAGGCGCAAGGTGTATTGTTCGTTGTCGCCAAGGTACATAATGCTCCGCACCTCGGCGGTCAACTCGTTGGTGGCGCCGGCTGCTGGTCTGCCGCTTGATTCCGCGGCGGCAGTCAGCCGCAGAGATTCCGGCCGCACCGAGCACAGCACCGGCGCGCCTCGGGCGATTCCTTTGGCGCCGTTGGTCGCATGCACGACGCCGGCTTGAGTTTTTACCGTTAGCCGGTCTCCGACCTCTTCCAGCGTTCCGCGTAATAGATTCGTGCCGCCTATGAACTCGGCGACAAACGCCGATTCGGGCCGAATATATAGTTCACGAGGTGTTCCCGCCTGAACCACCCGGCCGCGGCGCATCACCGCGATGCGATCCGCCATGGACAACGCTTCGGCCTGATCGTGGGTAACGTAAATCATCGTGCGGCCGATTTTACGGTGGATCTCTTTGATCTGCGTGCGCATGTCTACTCGCAGCTTGGCGTCGAGATTGGACAAAGGCTCGTCTAGTAAAACGACGTCCGGCTCGATGACCAAGGCGCGGGCGAGGGCGACGCGTTGTTGCTGGCCGCCGGAAAGCTGATTTGGCCTGCGCTCGGCAAAGGATTGCATCTGGACGATTTCCAGAGCGTGCCTGACCCGTTGTTGTTTGTCCGCATCCGAGACGCGGCGCATCTTCAGTCCATAGGCGACGTTGCTTTGGACGTCCATATGCGGCCACAGGGCGTAGTTTTGAAAAACCATGCCGGTATTGCGTTTGTGCGGCGGCACCCGGCTTTGATCTTGACCGTTAAAAAGAATTCGCCCTTGGTCCGGGGTGTAAAACCCAGCGACCGTACGAAGTGCCGTGGTTTTGCCGCATCCCGACGGCCCCAACAGGAAGAATAGCTCCCCGCCGCCGATCTCCAGCGTCAGATCATCGACTGCCTTGTATTGGCCGAGGATCTTGGTGACCGACTCGAATGTCACGCTAACCGTCATGAGATAACACCCCCCCGAGGATCAACGCGGTTTTTTCCAACTGTACGCTACCAGGCCGAACGCGAGGGAAGCAAAAGCGATTAGGCTATACCACTCCGCGCGTATAATCGGTGGCTTGACGCCCAACAGGTATTTGCTCCGAGCGAAGTGAACCCACTCGTTGAGTTTTTGATTGCGAAACTCTGGGTCTTTCCACTTCGTCTTAGCCATCACCAAGGCTTCGTCCTCGGAGATGGGCATAGCCGTCAACCTCTGCCAGTCCGGTTCACTCAAGCCCCCTTTATCCATCGCCTGTTTCCAGGCTCGAGTCAGCAGGTGCTTTTGGTCAATCACCAACGCACCGATTAAGTCATTGACGATCGACCAGCGCTCGGCGCTCAACTTCGAATCGAACGGGAAATCCGATCGCCAAGTAAAGGGGTTGAGTTTGACCGCCGTGATCTGCGGTGAAACTTCATAGGAGGACGGCAATACGCTAAAGCGATTAAGTTGGAAACGCTGCGGCCCGCCCGGCGCTTTTTCGACCAACAGCCAGAGCTTTTGCCCTTCCTCGGACATCACGAAGCGGATAAACGCTTTGGCAACTTCGGCATTTGGCGCGCCTTTCAAGATACCGATCGCGTCCGGCGTGATGATCGTTAGATTGTCAGGCATGACAAAACCGATCTTATCGGGCCCGGCTTCCTTGACTTGAGCCCAGGCGTAAAAATCGATTGCCAAACCGTACGCGACCTCGCCGATGGCTACGTCTTTGGGCACCTGACTCGCCGCATTCGTGAAACCCCGCGCATTGGCTCCCAAGCCGGTAATGATTCGCCAGCCTTTCTCCCAGCCATACGCCTGCAAAATAATTTCGTAAACCATGTGCACACTGCCGCTCTTGCGAGGATCCGAAGATCCCACCCAACCAAACGCCTGCGGCGCCGCCAAGCCTTCCCAAGTCGTGATCACCGGAAGCTTCGTAAGTCCAAGAACGGCCTTATTATAGATGATGCCAAAGCCCGCCAAGGTAGCGCCGTACCAAGTGTGGTCCGGATCGTATAGGGGAACCCCGGCCAGATTTGGCGGGATCTTGGCCAAAAGCGGCATCGGTAATTTGTACGGTTCAAGGAGCCGGGATTTTTTTAAAGCCAGGTAGGGATCGTAGCCTCCGCCGAAAAAAATATCGAGGCCGATACCCTTGGGTTTGTTTTTAAATTCTGACTCGATATAGCGAAGGGTCTCCGACGTGCCGCCAACGTCCATCCAATCTAGCTGCACAGCCCGTCCCGTGTCGCGTTGATAGCGTTCCTTGAACCCGCGTTCGAACTCATATCGGATCCCCTCCCAATGAGGCGAAATCAACG
>JBGTCC010000018.1:0-4220 GCA_041749055.1 Thermodesulfobacteriota bacterium
GACGCGGTCGGCGCCGAAGCGACGGCCAAAGCGATCCTCGACACCGGCGGCTCGGCCTGGGCGCGGACAACCGACGTGCGCAGCCTGCCCAACCTCCAAGGGCTCATGCAGGAGACCGTGAAAAAATTCGGCCGCGTTGACGTTCTGCTCAACAACGCGGCGATCTATGTCACGCAGAAGTTATGGAAAGGGCCGGTGGAGGACTTGGAGCTGGACGAATGGGACCGCGTCATCGAAGTCAATTTGAAAGGCGTTTTCCTGTGCAGCAAAGCGGCGATCCCGATCATGAAGCAGCAGCGCTCGGGCAAGATCATCAACATCGCCTCGGGGACTTTTTTTAGCGGCTCAGGCAACATGCCGCACTACACCACCGCCAAAGGCGGCGTCGTCGCGCTCACTCGCGTCATGGCGCGACAGCTGGGCGAGTACGGCATCAACGTCAACTGCATGACGCCGGGCTCGACCATGAGCGAAGAAAATGTTTCTCCAGAGGTGCTCAAACGGCGCGAAGGCAGCATGGATAAGCGTGCCTTTCGGCGCATCGAAAGCCCCGCCGACATCGTCGGCACGGCGCTCTTTCTCGCCAGCTCGGACAGCGATTTTGTCACCGGACAACTTTTAGTCGTCGAAGGCGGCGGCGTCATGCACTGACCTGCGCTTGGAGGAACGAATCTATAATCGCTTGGTCGAAGAGAAGCCGGATCTAATTGGAATTGCCCGTGATGCCATATACATGGCCGCAGGCGTTGCAGAGCACGACGTTGAACGGCGCTAGGACAAAATGCTTGCCGTGCGCACTGACGGAACGGCCTTTACGCGAGACTAAATGATCGATTCCGACCACTGCGCATGACGGGCACTTGGGCTCCGGTTCGATTTTTTGCTTGAAGTCTTGAGAGAACTTAGCGTCGGCTCTCGATTCGCTTCGGCTCGATGCCGATTCTTCGCTGGGCTCGTCTTCGACCGCGTCGTCGCTCTCCTCGGCCCCGGCCGGGTGCTTGACACTGTCGTAGACTCGCCGTTTCAAAGCATCCGAGAGCACCGCATAGGCGTCGCGCACTTGAGTGAATTTGTCGGCCGCGTCCGGACTGTCCGGGTTGCGGTCCGGATGAAAGCGGAAAACCATCTGCCGATAGGCGCGCTTGATGTCGTCCACCGTAGCGCTGGGTTTGACCCCAAGTATCGAATAGTAGTCGACGGAGGTATCCAATTTCGCGGCCTTCAGTGGTTTCTATTCTGTAATCCCGAAGTTCGAACGCATTACACTTAGCGGCGCCGGCCTTCGTTCCCGGTCAATCTGCCGCGTTGCTTATACATACCGACACACAAGTCGTAGATCGCCGCGCCGGTGCGGTCGTCGATGACGCGCTCGCCGTCACGGCTAATGTATTCGACGATGAATGTCGACTCCTTGACGTGCCGGTCATTGTTGGATATCCGCACCAGCTTTGCTTCGTGGCGATCGAGAAATCCGCCGATCGTCCGAAGAATTTGCAGCTGATTGAGAAAATCCTTCGGCGCCGCCATCTTGCCGCGAAGTTTCTCACCGGCCTGGTCCAATTCTTCGATGTCGCCGGGACGATACTGCAATTCCACTGGAGTCGGAGCCGGCGGTTCCTGGTAACCGCATCGGGCGACAAACTCCTGGCCGTCGAAACGGATATCGAAGGATTTTAGCCCGCGCCGCTCCAAATCTTGGCCGATACTGCGTAGCGCCGTGGCATAGGCGATTTTTGGAGGATTCACCCTAGTGAAGGAGCGTCGTTTGGCAATCATGGTTCCCAAGAAGGACTTATTGAGTGAATGGTAAGTACAGTAGGGCAAAAAATCAACAAAAAAGAACGGCGCCGCCGTCATTAAGCTGGCGAGGCCTATCTGCGAGATTCGCGCTGTAGCACTTGGCGGCAGTTGCGGGCAGTTAGCGAGGTCACTCGGGAATCATGGGCAGAGCGTCCATGACTCCGATCATGCTGTCGCGCGTCACCAGTTTGGCCAGATCGGCCTCGCTCCAACCCTCGGTCCCGGCGGGACGCAGTGGCATGACGATATAGCGAATGTCGGCGGTGCTATCGTGCACCCGCACTTCAACATCGTCGGCCAGCACCAAGCCGAATTCTCGCATGACACCGCGCGGGTCGGACACCGAGCGTTGGCGATAATTGAAGCTCTTGTACCAATCCGGCGGGCGGCCCAGTATCGGCCGCGGGTAGCAGGAACATAATGTACAGACCACCATGTGGCGCACTTGCGGCGTGTTTTCCAAGACGACGAACTCGTTAAGCGCGGTGGCGTCGATGCCGATCTCGGCGCAGGCCGCTTTGGCATCGGCGATGAAGCGCGCCTTGAAGGCCGGGTCGACCCAGGCCTTGGCCACCAGATGGGCGCCATTGGCGGGAGTGCGCGCCTCCTGGTATTCGATCTGGCACTGAATATCTTTCTCGGTGATGACGCCCTTCTCGACTAACAGGTCGCGCATGGCGTAAATCCGTTTAGCGTAGTAACTCAGTTCATGCTTGGGATGATCCTGTCCATGGTCGTCGCTCATTACATCTCCTTAAGCCAGTGCATCAAGCCAGTGATCGTAGATATCGACGAGAACTTTGTCCTTGGGCCCCTGGGACTTGCCGAACACCTCGCTGTAGTCGAAGGCGACCAAATAAAGCGTCTTCTTGGGCAAGCCGTCTTTCCCGAAGGCTAGGAGTTCGGGATTGAGAAAGTCGCCATAGACCCGTTCGATCCAACCGCTCTTGCCGCGGATGTACCAGGGGGTGCGCAGATGGCCGGGACGATCTTCGAATTTAACTTTGACCCGATCGCCGGTCTTGAATCTGCCGGCGGCGGGAGTCACGGTTCGCCCCATTTGGATTCGAATGCGGCGAGCTTCTGGTCGATCTCGGCTTTGCTGAGAATATTTTTTTCGATGAGGATCGCCTCCATGCTGGCGATCCACCGCTCGTAATAAGTCATGTCGCGGTAGGCCGCGGAGTCCATCTCCTCGCGCGCTCGGCGCATCTCATCGGTGCGCTTGATGCCCCGCGCGCCGAGTGCTTGGTTGACCGCGTCGGCGAGTATTTCCCAATCGGACAGTGGATGTTCAGTAACTTCGATGGCTCCCGCTCCTGGGAGCCCGCCGACATCGTGATGCCCACGCGCCATAATACTCTCCTCGTTTATCCTTTGAGACGGTTGGTCAGCGCGCCATGCTCTTCCTTCATACCCGCCGGCAGATGGTCGCCGAAAGTATCGAAGAAATCGCTCTGGCTTTTCAAATTATTTTTCCAGGCGTCGCGATCCACCGACACCAGTTGATCGACGTCGGCTTTAGCAATATCCAGCCCATCGCCGGTTAAGCTCGATGCCTTGGGGACAAAGCCGATCGGTGTCTCGTCGGCCGCACCGCCGCCCTTGGAGCGCTCAACCACCCAGCGCAGCACGCGGAGATTTTCGCCGAATCCCGGCCAGAGAAAACGGCCCCGTTCGTTGCGCTGGAACCAATTGACGCGGAAAATTTTCGGCGGGTTGGTCGCCCTTTTGCCTATCGCCAACCAGTGCGCCCAATAATCGCCCATGTTGTAGCCGCAAAACGGCAGCATCGCCATCGGATCGCGCCGCACCACACCGACGGCGCCAGTCGCCGCCGCGGTGGTCTCGGAAGCCAAGGTCGCGCCGAGGAAAGTGCCATGCTGCCAATTGAATGATTGATAAACCAGCGGAATAAGTTTCTGCCGGCGCGCGCCGAAAAGAATCGCGCTAATCGGCACGCCCTCAGGCTTTTCCCACTGCGGTGAATAGGTCGGGCACTGTTTGATCGACACGGTGAAGCGCGCGTTGGGGTGCGCCGCCGGGCTGCCGCCCTCGGGATCCCAGGGCTTGCCGCGCCAATCTTGCGCGTTGGCCGGCACCGGATCGTCGTGGCCTTCCCACCACACCGTGCCATCGTCGCGCAGCGCCACGTTGGTAAAAATGGTGTCTTTCTTAACCGTCTTGACGGCGTTGGGGTTGGTATTCGAGCCCGTGCCCGGCGCAACGCCGAAAAAACCCGCCTCCGGATTGATCGCCCAGAGTCTCCCGTCGGAGCCGACGCGCAACCAAGAGATGTCATCGCCGACGGTGTGAATCTTCCAACCCTTCATGCTCGCCGGCGGCACCAACATCGCCATATTGGTCTTGCCGCAGGCACTCGGAAAAGCGCCGCACACATAGGTGATCTCGCCGTCGGG
>JBGTCC010000019.1:0-10346 GCA_041749055.1 Thermodesulfobacteriota bacterium
CGATCAGCAAGACTTCGCCAGTCACCCGGGTCACCTGATAGATAACCGTCGCCGCGGTGGTAATCAGGCTTAAGCTAAATTCCCGTTCGAGCCGTTCGCGGATGATGTCCAGATGCAACAGGCCCAGGAAGCCGCAGCGGAATCCGAAACCCAAAGCCTGCGACGTTTCCGGCTCGAAAGTAAACGACGAGTCGTTCAAACGGAGCTTGTCGAGGGCTTCGCGCAGCGCCTGATACTGATGCGCCTCAGTGGGATAGAGACCGCTGAAAACCATCGGTTTCATCGGTTTGTAACCGGGCAGCGCTTTGCTGGCGGGATTATCGTCCAGCGTAATCGTATCGCCGATGCGGGTTTCGGAGACTTCTTTGATGCCGGCCATGATGAAACCGACTTCGCCGGCGTTGAGTCCGGTGGTTTCCACCGGGCCCGGCGAATAGACGCCGGTCCGGGTTACTTCAAAGCTCCGGCCGCTCGCCATCATGCGAATCCGCGAGCCCTTGGCGACTTGGCCGTCCATCACCCGCACCATCACCACCGCGCCGTGATAAGGGTCGAACCAACAATCGATGATCGACGCCGTCAGTGGCGCGTTGACATCGCCCTGGGGCGGCGGAAAAAAGTCGATCACCGCTTCGAGGATATCCTCGATGCCGACGCCCTCTTTCGCGCTGGCGAGGATCGCATTCGAAGCATCGAGGCCGATGACATCCTCGATTTCTTTTCTGACCCGTTCCGGCTCGGCGCTGGGCAAATCGATCTTGTTGATCACTGGCAGGACTTCGAGATTGAGATCCAGCGCCATATGGACGTTGGCGACGGTCTGCGCTTCGACGCCTTGGGCCGCGTCGACAATCAATAAAGCGCCTTCGCAAGCGGCCAAACTACGCGACACTTCGTAGGTGAAATCGACATGACCCGGCGTGTCGATGAGATTGAGCTTGTACTCTTTGCCGTCCTTGGCGCGGTAGCGCAGGCATACCGGGCTGGCCTTGATGGTAATGCCGCGCTCCCGTTCCAGTTCCATGCTATCGAGAATCTGATCGGTCCTTTCGCGCGCGCTGACCGCGCCGGTGAACTCCAGCAACCGGTCGGCCAAAGTCGACTTACCATGGTCGATATGGGCGATGATGGAAAAATTACGAATATGATCGAGTTTCATTTGGCCAAATTTTCGCGATAATAAGCCGCCGTGCGCTGCAGGCCGTCGGCCAGTGACACTTGCGGCCGCCAGCCCAAGACTTCGCCGGCGCGCCGATTATCGATGCAGCTGCGCCGCTGTTCTCCCGGTTTTGCCGGGCCATGGTGCGCTTGCAGCTGACTGCCCACGGCATCGCGCAAATGATTGTAGATCGCCACCACGTCGGTTTCGACGCCGGTACCGATGTTGACCGGTCCGACAAAGTCACTATCGAGGGCCGCGACATTGGCCGCCACGACATCGCCGACGTAAACATAATCGCGGCTTTGTTTGCCGTCGCCATTGATGACCGGCGTTTTACCCGTCAATAGCAGGGACAGGAAGATCGCCACCACACCGGCCTCGCCTTGGGCCGACTGGCGCGGGCCGTAAACATTGGCATAACGCAGGGCGATGTACGGTAACCCGAACGCCTGGCGATAGTACGAAAGGTACAATTCGCCGGTGCGCTTGCTCACGCCGTAGGGACTGGCCGGTTGCGTCGCATGGCTTTCCGCCGCGGGGAAACTCTCCTGCTCACCATAGACCGCACCACCGGAAGAGGCGAAGATCACTTTCTTGACGCCGGCGTTCTTACAGCCCTCGAGCAAATTAATAAAACCCAAAATATTCACCCGCGCGTCGAAGGTCGGGTCGGCCACCGAGTGGCGCACGTCCATTTGCGCGGCGTGATGACTCAAAATATCGGGTTTGATTTGCTCGATGAGCTTGCTGCTTTGACTGTCGGCGATATCGATCTGGTGCAAGCTCGCCTTAGCGTTGACGTTGCGGCGCTGCCCGGTGGAAAAATCATCGAGGATATGGACCTCATGGCCGCGCTCGATATAGGCATCGGTAATGTTCGAAGCGATAAAGCCGGCGCCACCGGTAACGACAATTTTCACAATCTCGCTCCTACAGTTTGGTTCTGAAGTACTCGATGGTCTTGACCAAGCCCGCTTCTAGTCTGACCTTGGGCTCCCAGCCGAGAATGTTTCTCGCCTTGGTGATATCCGGCTGGCGCACCTGCGGGTCGTCTTCCGGCAGCGGTTTGTAAACGATCTCGCTCTTGGATTGGGTCATTTCGACGATTTTCTTGGCGAATTCCAAAACCGTCATCTCGTAAGGGTTGCCGAGATTGACCGGTAGATGGTGATCGGACTGGAGCAGCTTGACGAGCCCGGCGACCAGATCGTCAACGTACTGGAAGCTGCGCGTCTGTTGCCCTTGGCCATAGACCGTCAGAGGCTCGCCTTTAAGCGCCTGCATAATAAAGTTGGGCACCACCCGGCCGTCGCGAATGCGCATGCGCGGCCCGTAGGTGTTAAAAATGCGCACGATCCGCGTGTCGAGTTGATGGAACCGGTAGTACGCCATTGTTATCGCTTCGGCGAACCGTTTGGCTTCATCATAAACGCCGCGCGGCCCGATCGGATTGACGTTGCCCCAATACTCTTCGCTCTGCGGCCGCACCAGTGGGTCACCATAAACCTCCGACGTCGAAGCGAGCAGATAGGTTGCGCCTTTCTCTTTCGCCAGGCCGAGAGAATTATGGGTGCCCAAGGCGCCAACTTTCAAAGTCGGAATCGGCAGCTCCAGGTAATCCACCGGACTCGCCGGCGAGGCAAAGTGCAGGACAAAGTCCAAGGGCTCCGGCACTTCGATATAGCGGCTGACGTTGTGATCAATGAAGCGAAAGTGGGGATTTTTCAGAAACGCGCTGATGTTTTCATTGGCGCCTGTGGAGTAGTTATCCATGCACAAGACTTGGTGCCCTTGATTGAGAAAATACTCGCACAGGTGGGAGCCGATGAAACCCGCGCCCCCGGTGATTAAATATCTAGCCATGATTTCTCCCGATGGAATAATAAGTAAATCCCAGTTTACGTAGATCCTCCGGTTCATAGATGTTGCGGCCATCGAAAATAACCGGATGGGTGAGCAGATTTTTGACCCGGGTAAAATCCGGCCGGCGAAATTCATTCCACTCGGTGACGATCAGCAATGCCGCCGCGCCATGCAGCGCATCGTAGTTGCGATGGGTATATTGAATACGGTCGCCGAAAATTTTCCGCGCTTCTTCCATCGCTTCGGGATCGAAGGCTTGCACCCGCGCGCCGGCGCCGAGCAGCGATTCGATAATATTGATCGCCGGCGCATCGCGCATGTCGTCGGTGCGCGGCTTGAACGCCAACCCCCACACTGCGAAAGTCAGTCCGGCGAGCTTATCGCCAAAGTGGCTCTGGACTTTGTTGAATAGCAATTGCTTTTGCCGTTCGTTGACTTGTTCCACCGCTTTGAGCAGGACCATTTCTTGGCGCTCGCCGCCCATGCCGATCATGGCGCGAGTATCCTTGGGGAAGCAGGAACCGCCGTAACCGACGCCGGGGAAAATAAAATGCGGCCCAATGCGCCGGTCGAGGCTGATCGCTCGGCGCACCTCGCCGATGTCGGCGTTCATCTCCTCGCACAGCCTGGCGACTTCATTGATAAACGATATCTTGGTCGCCAGCATGGCGTTAGCGGCATATTTACTCATCTCCGCGCTCCGACTGTCCATGATCAGGATGGGATTGCCGGTGCGGACAAAAGGCTCGTAGAGTTCGCGCAGTGTCGCCAGCGCCTCGGCATGATCGCCGCCCAAGACCACCCGGTCGGGCTTCATGAAATCGTCCACCGCCGCGCCCTCTTTCATGAACTCCGGATTGGACGCCACGGCAAAGGATTGTTCAGTCTCTTCAGCGATCCACTGTTTGATCTGATCCGCCGTGCCCACGGGTACGGTACTTTTGGTGACAACGATCTTGAATGAGTCGAGCGCTTTAGCGATGCCTTTAGCGGTGGCTTTGACGAATTCCAGATTGGCATGGCCCGTCGGGCCCTGCGGGGTGCCGACAGCGATAAAGATAACCGCGGATTTTTGCACCGCGCTCGGGAGATCCGTGGTGAAACTCAAGCGCTGATCTTCAGCATTGCGCCGCACCATCTCTTCCAAGCCCGGCTCGTAGATCGGCACCTTGCCAGCATTGAGCATGTCGATTTTTTTCTCGTCGATATCGACACAGATCACATCGTTGCCGATCTCGGCCAGACAAGTTCCCGCAACCAGGCCGACATAGCCAGTTCCCACCACCGCTAATTTCATACCCTGTTTCTCCCTTCGAGAATTTCCCCGACCACGTAAACCGGCCGGTTCTGGGATTCATGATAGGTCCGTGCCAGCATTTCACCCAATAAACCCATGGTGACGAATTGAAAGCCAATGAAGATTAACAGTATGGCGAGCAACAGCAACGGACGGGCGCCGATATCCTGGCCGTAGAAAACCTTCTGCACCGTCAGATGCACGCCGATGGCAAACCCCGCCAGGCCGCTGCCGATGCCGATGGGCCCGAACACATGGGACGGCCGGGTCGAATAGCTGCTTAAGAACTTTACCGTCACTAGATCGAGCACCACGCGCAACGTCCGCGTGATCCCGTACTTCGACTGGCCGCGCAGGCGCGGCCGGTGGTTTACTTTTAATTCGGCGATGCGGGCGCCGCGCTCGTAAGCGATGGCCGGAATAAACCGGTGCATTTCGCCGTACAGGCGCAAACTCTTCGCGACATCTTGGCGCAGCGCTTTCAAGGTACAGCCGTAGTCATGGAGCTTTACGTGCGTAGTCAACGAAATAAGCCGGTTTGCGATCATCGAGGGCAACCGCCGGGTGAGAAACGGATCTTGACGATTATGCCGCCAGCCCGCCACCAGATCGTTGCCTTCGTCGAGCTTGGCCAGCAACGCGGGAATATCGGCGGGATCATTCTGCGCATCGCCATCCATGAGGATCACAACATCGCCCTGGGCGTGGGCCAATCCGGCCGCCAGCGCCGCAGTTTGGCCGAAGTTGCGCTTGAGACCAATGACCTTGAGTTGAGGCACGCGTTGGTGAATCTGCCTTAGCTTGAGGAATGTTCCGTCCCTGCTGCCATCGTCGACAACCACGACTTCATAGCTTTTTCCCAACGCCAACATCGCAATTTTTATCTCGCCAATCAGCGGCTCGACGTTCTCTTCCTCGTTGTAGACCGGAATGACGACAGAAATCTCCATCGGCTCAAGAATGAAAATCGGTAAGCTCGACAAAACGTTGGTAGCGTTCTTCGATTGCCGGCAGTGAGACATCGATGAGTCTTTTGACGCCAAAGTCCTCGACGGTAAACGACGCCACCACCGAGCCGTAGACGATCGCCCGGCGCAGGCCGCCCTGGGTCAAATCGCCAGTGCGGGCCAGTTGGCCCATCAGGCCGCCAGCAAAGGAATCGCCGGCGCCGGTGGGATCGAAGACTTCTTCCAAGGGATAGGCCGGCGTCGCAAAAATCGCGGAATCGGAGAATTGTAAAACCCCATACTCGCCGCGCTTGATCAAAACCATCTTGGGGCCCATGCGCAGAATCGCCCGCGCCGCCTTGACGATATTATCGTAACCGCTCAGCAGACGCGCTTCGGAGTCGTTCAGCACCAACATCTCCACGCGCTGCAGGAGCTTTTTGAGATCAGCGTTACTCTCGCGGATCCAGTAATCCATGGTGTCGCATACCAGGAGCTTCATGTGGCGAATCTGCTCGACCACTTCCATCTGTATGACCGGATCGATATTGCCGAGAAATACATACTCCGCGTCGCGATAACTTTCCGGCAGTTTCGGCTTGAAACCCGCTAAAACATTCAAGTGCAGTTCGATGGTATCGCGCTGATTGATGTCTTCATGATAGCGGCCGCGCCAATGGAAAGTATCGCCCTGCTCGCGCTTGATGCCTGCGATATCGATGCCGCGCTGGGTAAACAGGTCCAAGTGATCGTGGGGGAAATCCTGGCCGATGACGCCAACCATGCGCACCGGGGCAAAATAACTCGCCCCCAGGGCGAAATAAGAGGCCGAGCCACCGAGTATTTTCTCGACGGAGCCCGCCGGCGCCTCAATGGAATCGAAAGCAACCGTGCCGACAACCAATACACTCATAGATATTTTCCTATTATGGGCCGCAAATCTTGCCGTAGTTTTTTAGGAATCGCCCGTCGATCGGTAATAATAGCATCCTTTAGCGCGCTCGCACAGCTGCAAGTACGCTGGGCTACCAGAGCAGAGACCGCTACGCCGATGGTGCGCCGCGCTAATGCAACATTATTATGCAATACTGCCAAGACCCGCTCGATTTCGACGTCGCCGGCCTGCTCGTTCCAACAATCGTAGTCGGTGGCCAAGGCCAATGTGCCGAAACAGATTTCCGCTTCGCGAGCCAGCTTGGCTTCTTGCAAATTGGTCATACCAATCACATGCGCGCCCCAACTACGGTACAGATGCGACTCTGCCCGGGTCGAAAATTGCGGCCCCTCGATGCACAGGTAGGTTCCGCCGCGATGCACCGTGGCGCCCGCCTGCTCGGCCGATTGCACCAGAACCGCGGAGAGCTCGTGGCAAAATGGATCGGCCAGGCTGACATGGGCGGCCAGTCCCTTGCCAAAAAATGTACTCGGCCGTTGGCTGGTGCGATCGATGAATTGATCGGGCACGACCAAATGGCCGGGAGCGATTTCCGCGCGCAGGCTGCCCACCGCGCTGACCGAAATAATCCGCTCGACGCCCAACTTCTTCATGGCGAAAATATTCGCGCGAAAATTAACTTCCGTGGGCAGCCAGCGATGGCCTCTGCCGTGCCGCGGCAAAAACACGAGATCGATATTGCCGAGTTTGCCGCGCACAAGCTTGTCAGAGGGTTTGCCGAATGGCGTCGACACCGCCACTTGCCGTACCCCTTTGAGACCGTCCATCTGGTACAGCCCGCTGCCGCCGATCACGCCGACGATTGGAGTTTTCATGGGAATCTAGTTTGCCGCGACCGGCGCAACGGAGACGAGCAATTCCCGCTGTACCTGCCCCTGGAGTTGGCCGCAGGCCGCCGCGATATCGTCGCCGCGCGGCCGGCGCACGTTGACTTGCAGCTTATGGTCGAAAAGAATTTGTTGAAAGCGCTTGACGGCCTCATCGCTGGGCCGATGAAATTCGCTGTCCGGATGGGGATTGAACGGAATTAAATTCACCTTGCTCGGCACGCCGTGTAATAGCCGGCAGAGCGCGGCGGCGTCCGCCACCGAATCGTTCACCCCGCCGAGCAAGACATACTCGAAGGTGATTCGTTTGCGCCGCGGCAGCGGCAGATTGCGGCAACAGTCGATCAGCTGCTCGAGGGAGTACTTGCGGTTGATCGGCATCAAGCGGCCACGCAACTCCTCGCTGGCGGCGTGCAACGAAATCGCCAGCGTGACGTTGGTTTGTTCCATCAGCTTTTCGATTTGCGGGACCAAGCCGACAGTCGACAAGGTGATTTTCCGCGGCGCGATTCCCAGCCCCCAGGAGGCTTCGACCATGATTTCGATGGCACGCAAGGTCTGCGCATAGTTGGCCAAGGGCTCGCCCATTCCCATGACGACGATATTGGATATCCGCCGGTCGTCAGACAGCGTGCGGCCGGCTTCGAGAATCTGCTCAACGATCTCGCCGCACGTGAGATTGCGCTTAAAACCCAAAAGCGCGGTGGCGCAAAAGGCACAGCCGTAAGCGCAACCCACCTGGGTCGAGATACAAAGCGTCATGCGACGCTTTTCTGGAATTAAAACGCTCTCGATGCTTTGACCGTCGGCCAAGCCAAAGAGGAATTTTACCGTGCCGTCCTGGGAGTCATGACGGCGCAGAATCGCTAACCGGCCGATGGTAAAGGACTTGTCCATCTGCTCGCGCAAGGCAGCCGGCAGATTGGTCATAGCTGCGAAGTCGGTGGCGTGCTCACGGAACAGCCACTGGAATATTTGTTTGGCGCGATAGGCCGGCTGCTTGGCCGCGGCGAGAAATTCAGCGAACTCGCTGGAGCTCAAATCTTTGATATTGGGCTTCTCGTCTGCCTTCACGTCAAACCACCCAATATGGCGAAAACTTAAAACAATTCTTCAGGTTTAAAATAAAAAGCGATTTCAGAGGCAGCAGTCTCCGGCGCGTCTGAACCATGCACCGCGTTCTTCTCTATATCCTGGCCAAACTCCTGGCGAATCGTGCCGGGGGCGGCTTTCGCCGGGTCCGTCGCGCCCATCACTTCGCGATTCTTGGTGATCGCGTTATCGCCTTCGAGCACCGATACGAAGATCGGTCCGGATGACATGTAGTCACACAAGCCGTGAAAAAACGGCCGCGATTTATGCACGGCATAAAAAGCCTGCGCTTGCTCCTGTGAGAGGCGAATCAACTTGCCGCCGACGACTCTTAGCCCGGCGCTTTCGAATTTTCTCAGGATCGCGCCGATCAGGTTGCGCGCCACCGCGTCAGGTTTAACGATCGATAAGGTTCTTTCCATAGCCATATTACTTTCCTAGTGCCTCCTGCATTGAGCGGCCGATATCCGCCGGCGACGACGCCATCCGAATCCCCGCTTGTTTCATCGCTGTGACTTTCTCGCTAGCCGTACCCTTGCCGCCGGAGATGATCGCGCCGGCATGGCCCATGCGTTTCCCAGACGGTGCGGTCTGGCCGGCGATAAATCCAGCCATGGGCTTTTTCATATGCGATTTAAGCCAAACCGCGGCTTCCTCTTCCGAGCTGCCGCCGATCTCGCCGATCATCACCACCGCTTCCGTTTCTGGATCGTCGTTGAACAACTTCAAGACATCGAGGAAGTCGAAACCATGCACCGGATCGCCGCCGATGCCAACACAGGTCGATTGGCCTAACCCCAGGCGGGTCAGCTGGTCCACCGCTTCGTAGGTCAACGTGCCGCTGCGCGAGACCACACCAATGCTCCCGGGGCGGTGAATATGACCCGGCATGATGCCGATCTTACATTCACCCGGGGTAATCGTCCCTGGACAATTGGGACCAAGCAGCTGCGAGGTTCGTCCAACGAGAAACCGTTTGACCTTAACCATGTCGCGCACCGGCACACCCTCGGTGATACAGATTATCAACGGGATGTTGGCATCGGCGGCTTCGAGAATCGCATCCGCCGCAAACGGCGGCGGCACATAAATAACCGTGGCATTGGCGCCGGTTTCACGCACCGCTTTGTCGACGGTATCGAAGATCGGAATCCCCTCGTAGGCCGTGCCGCCCTTTCCCGGCGTCACACCGGCGACCATTTGCGTGCCATACTCTTGGCACGCCTTGGTATGAAACTGGCCGGTCGCGCCGGTGATGCCTTGGGTCAAAACTCGCGTGTTCTTGTTTACTAGAATGGACATGAAACCCTGACTCCAATTGAAAATTAAAAATGCAAAATTAAAAATTTCACTCTTCTGATAATTTTCAATTTTCCCTTTTTAATTTTTAATTGCGTTGACGATTTTCTCCGCCGCTTCCGCCATAGTTTCAGCAGCAATGATAGTAAGCCCGGAATCGGCGAGAATTTTCCGTCCCTGCTCGACATTGGTCCCTTGCATGCGCACGACCAGCGGCACTTGGATGCTCAACTCCCTGGCGGCATCCACCACCCCTTGAGCCAAGACATCACAACGCATGATACCGCCGAAAATATTGATCAGCACGCCCTTGACGCGCTCATCGGCGAGCAAGATACGGAAGGCGTTGGCGACCTTTGCCTTATCTGCGCCGCCGCCGACATCGAGAAAGTTAGCCGGCTCGCCGCCATAAACTTTGACGATGTCCATGGTCGCCATCGCCAGGCCGGCGCCATTCACCATACAGGCGATGTTACCGCCGAGGGAAATATACGACAGGTCGAACTTGCTCGCCTCCACTTCGCGCGGATCTTCTTCATCGGTATCGCGCAGAGCGAGGATATCTTTTTGGCGAAAGAAGGCGTTGCTGTCGAAGTTCATTTTTGCATCGAGGGCCAACACCTGTCCCTCTTCGGTGACAATCAACGGGTTGATCTCAGCCAGCGCTGCGTCGCACTGGTCATAGGCGCGATAGAGCCCCTGCATCGCGGCGATGAATTTACCCGTGAGTTCGGCTGGAATACCCAGAGCAGAGGCGATGCGGCGGCATTGAAACGGCGCCAAACCGATCACCGGGTCGATGGTCTCCTTGAGAATTTTTTCCGGATGTTTCTCGGCGACCTCTTCGATCTCAACGCCGCCCTCGGACGAGCAAATGACGCGCACCCTCGATTGCGCGCGATCG
>JBGTCC010000020.1:0-2296 GCA_041749055.1 Thermodesulfobacteriota bacterium
CCAACCGCCGATGCTCTTGCGATTGAAAATCGCCGGGCTCAGTTCCTGCCCAACCGACAGCGAGGTTCCACTATCCAGGTTTCACCGCGACGAGGTTGACCAGCGTTTCTTCCCGCTGCGCTGGGACGCCGAAGCCAAACCACTCGAACGCGCCGAGATCCGACCGACTCCCATCGACGCCGATCAAGCGCTGCGGAGAGAAATGCTCAATCAACAGCCGGAACGACTTGCCTTGACCGCCTCCCGCATCGAGTACGATTGGATAGGATGGCTTGCGTTGCGGAATCAATCGCGCCAAATCGTCAAGTGCGACGTTTAGCACATGGCGGGTCCAAGTCTGGGTACTGAGAAACCAAAAGCCTATCTTGGTCTCCGGTACGAAGGCGATGTCAGGAGCGCTATGCGTTGTCTTCATCCCCTAGGAACTGAACAAGTATCGAGTCGTCAAACTGCCCGCCCTCAGCGCAAAAACTCCTTCTCAAAATAATCCGCCCATTCGTTGCCCTTGTCGTAGATCAATTCCGGGCTCAGGTAGTTCGCTTTCTTAAAACGCGCGCCGGGCTTCAAGTCGGCTTGAAGGGCTGGAACGTCCGGGTGCGACGGCAAATAATTGGCGGCTTGAAACACCTGCTGGCCTTTCTTTGACAACACAAAGTCCATGAAAAGCATCGAGGCATGCGGATGGGGCGCGGTTTTGACCAGGCCTAGGGAATTATTGGTTGCGGTCACCGGTTCCAACGGATGCCACTCCACCGGCGCGCCGACGGACTTGCTGATGAAAGCGTGATGGTTGAACATTTGTATCGCCAGCGGATATTCGCCGGCGATGACCTGGTCGAGTATCTGCCGCGCGCTAGCGGTGGTCTTGGCGATGGTTTGCTGTTTCAACTTTTGCAGATAGGCCTTGCCGGCCTCCTGTCCCATGGTCACCAATATGTTGCCGATAAACTGCGGCGCCCCCGAGCCGCGGCTGGTCGACCACACCATCTGGCCTTTCCAGCGCGGATGGAGCAGGTCTTCGTAGCTCTTCGGCAGCTCCGCCGGTTTCACGTTGCGCGTGTTGTAGCCCAGCGTCATGAAGTAAACATTGGTGCTGCCCCAGAAACCGTTGGCATCTTTCAGTTCGGGCGGATATTCGGCGATGGGCGGCGAATAAAATCGTTGCATCAGCTCAGCGCGCTGCAACGTGGTCACGGCAGCGCTGCCGCTGACGATATCGACCTCATGGCGCTTGGCTTGGTTTTCGGCCAAGACCCGCTGCGACAGGCGGTCGGAGTTGGCGCGGAAAAATTCCACTTGGAGAAAGGGATACTCCTTCTCGAAGGCAGCCTTCACCGGCCGCACCACCTGATCGACGATCAGTCCGGTGTAGAAAGTGATCTTGCCCTCTTTCTTCGCGCCTTCGATGAGAATCTTTTCACGGTTAGGCGATTTCATCAAAGCGATCTCTTCCACCGACGCCGCTTGTGCCACGGTGACGGGCGTCGCGGCCATGGCCACGAAGAAAACCAAGAGTAAGCGCATGAACAGATTGCCGACGATCATCGTACCCCCTCGGACCAACGGCGATGGTCCCTTTATAGATTGGTTATCAAAAACTTTATGCTCCAAGCTAGACCTGTCCTCGCCTTGGGTCAAGGTTTTTTCGCCGTGGTGTTGTAGCAAAGTGATTCTGTCAGGGTCTAACGGCAACGTAATTATGTCAGGGTGGAAGGATGACAACCCTGACAATGAAAGACGAGAAACGACTAGACGTAATTCAACGAGTGTATCGCAACGAGCTGACAGTCAGCCAAGCAGCGCTGGTGATGGGAGTGAGCGAACGGCAATGTTACCGGGTCAAAGCGCGGGTGAACAAGGCCGGAGCCAAGGGAGTGGTTCACGGCAACCGAGGGCGGCAGTGTAAGCGCAGGCTCAAAGACAGTACCGTAAGACGAGTCTTAGAATTAGCCCGAGGGAAATACCAAGGCTTCAACGATCACCATCTGACCGAGAAGCTCAAAGAACAAGAATCGATCGAGCTCAGCCGCGAGAAAGTCCGGCGTATCCTTCGCGCTGAGGGGATCAGTTCTCCCAAGAAGCGGCGCGGGATCAAACACCGAAGCCGGCGAGAAAGACGGGCTGCCGAAGGGATGATGCTCCAGGTCGATGGTTCCCCTCATGACTGGCTTCAAGGACGAGGGCCGCGGATGTGTCTGATCGGAGCCATCGACGATGCCACCGGCAAAGTCATGGGCGCCTTTTTTGCCTCGGCCGAGAGCTCATGGGGTTACTTCCATCTGTTCTGCGAGATCTT
>JBGTCC010000021.1:0-13846 GCA_041749055.1 Thermodesulfobacteriota bacterium
CGAATCGTTACTCGATCAGGAGTCGCAGAAGCGGCGCGACGATCTAGAAATCCCGATTCCGCCCGGCCCGCGCCTGGGCAATGTCGTCATCGAAGCGGAAAAGGTCAGCAAAGCCTATGGGGACAACCTGTTGGTGGAAAACATGACTTTCAAGCTGCCGCCGGGCGGCATCGTCGGCGTCATCGGCCCTAACGGCGCCGGCAAAACGACGCTGTTCCGCATGATCACCGGACAAGAGAAACCCGACAGCGGCAAAATTCGCATCGGCGAAACCGTCGCGCTGGCCTATGTCGATCAGAGCCGCACCCTCGATCCGAATAAGAACATTTGGGAAGAAATTTCCGGCGGTGCGGATTTATTGAAAATCGGCAGCCGCGAGGTCAACTCGCGCGCCTATGTGGCGCGCTTTAATTTCTCCGGCACCGATCAACAGAAAAAAGTCGGCGCGCTGTCGGGCGGGGAACGCAACCGGGTGCATTTGGCGAAGATGTTGAAGGAAGGCGCCAACGTCCTCCTGCTCGACGAACCGACCAACGATCTCGACGTCAACACCCTGCGCGCGTTGGAAGAAGCACTGGAAAGCTTCGCCGGCTGCGCCGTGGTGATCTCCCATGACCGCTGGTTTCTCGACCGCATCGCCACTCACATCCTCGCCTTCGAGGGCGACAGCAAAGTGACCTGGTTCGACGGCAATTATTCCGACTACGAAGCCGAGCGCAAAGCGCGCATGGGCGCCGACGCCGAACGGCCGCACCGCATCAAGTATCGCCAGTTGACGCGGGCGTAAATGACCAGAAGCGTCCATCGACGGTGCGGCGCATGAAGCCTGGCGCGCTCAATACCGCTGGACCGCGTTTTAGCGGCGGTTTAGCCGGATTAGGACTCCCGGCATGAGCGACGAAACGCCGGGTGCGCCGCCGGCCGATGCAGAGGTCGAAGCCGCCCAGCCTCACGGTATGCTTGGCTTCCTCGGCGCTCTGCGCATTTTCGACGCACTGCATTACCGTGAATACCGCTTGATCTGGTTCGGCCAGATCTTCGCGTCCATGGCCACCTGGATGGACCAAGTGGCGCGCGGCTGGTTGCTCTACGAACTGACCAATTCGACGCTGCAATTGGGGCTCATCCGGGGCGTGCAAGCGATCCCGATACTGTTGCTCTCGCCGCTCGCCGGCAGCGCCGCCGATCGCTACTCGCGCAAGAATCAGATCCTGGTCGCCCAGATCGTCGACGGCTTGCTCTACGTCATCGTGGCGGTCTTAATCTTCGCCGGGCACATCGAACCCTGGCATGTTTACGTGACCGCGTTCGGTATGTCGGTGGTGCAATCTTTTCAGCAACCCGCCCGCGCCGCCATGGTCGGCGACGCCGTGCCGACGGAACATATCACCAACGCTATTGGCCTGAACTCGATCATTTTCAATGTCGCGCGCAGCGCCGGGCCGGCGCTCGCCGGCTTTCTTATCGCGCTGGTCGGCACCGGCGGCGCTTACACGGCGCAAGCGATTTGCTACTTTCTGGCGACCATCTGGACCTGGCAGCTACGCGCCGGACAAAATCCGGCAAAGATTTTTAAAGACAAAGATGGCCAATCCGAATCCTTCGGCCAAAGCATCATCGAAGGTTGGAAGTTCAGTTGGCGCAACGAGGCGGTCCGCGCCAGCTTGTTGATCGTTATCTGCGCATCGATCTTCATCATTCCGTTCATGACGCTGTTGCCGGTCTTCGCCCGGGACGTACTCCATGTCGGCGCCACCGGGCAAGGACTTTTGCTCAGCGCCATGGGCATCGGCGCGCTGTTCAGCTCGGTGTTGATCGCATCCTTCGGCAACCGCGTGCCGCGCATCAACATCATGCTATGGGGCGTGACTTCGTACGGCATCATTATCGCCGCCTTCGCGCTGTCGCCATGGTTCAAACTATCGGTGGTGCTGATGGGGCTGGTCGGCGTCGTTCATGTGACCTCCCACGCTCTGGCGCAGACGGTCATCCAGACCTACTCGCCCAGGGAGTTTCGCGGCCGCACCATGGCGCTCTATCACATGACCCATGTGATCCTACTCCTCGGCGGCATCCTGATCGGCGCCCTGGCGTCCTGGATCGGCGCCCAATGGGCAACCGCCGCGCTCAGCTTGGCCGGCACCCTCAGTATGGCGGCAATTTATCTAGCCCTGCCGCGCGCCCGACTGATCCGTTAGAGCTGTTCTGCCAATTGACACCTGAATTTTCGCCTTGACAGTGCCGCGCGATCGGCTAAAGAATTGCAGTATGAACGCTCAGGATCGACCCAATGGCTCGATCCTTTTCGGCCAATAGTCCTCGCGAGGGAACGCTCATGACGCCGTTACTACGCCAAATTGCGGTTTTGGCATTTTTGGCAATCCCAGTGGTGTGCCCCCATAGGGTCGACGCGGCCGACCCGAAGCTCGTCGAAGCGGCCAAGAAAGAAGGTAAACTTGTCGCCTACGTCAGTATGCTGACGGAAAACGCCACCGCCTTGCTCGCCGAATTTAAAAAGAAATATCCATTCATCGACACTTCGCTTTTCCGCGCCAACACGCAAAGGCTCTTGCCGAAAATCCAATTGGAAGCGCGCACCCAGCAGCATGAAGCCGATGTGATCAGCGCGACGTTTACAATCTGGAACGAACTCACCCGCGGCAAGCTGGTCATGAAATACGACTCGCCGGAGCGCGCCAAATATCCCGAGACGCTAAAAGATGCCGATGGCTACTGGAACATCCTGCACCTGGGCGTCCAGGGCATGGCTTACAATACTAAATTAGTTTCACCGGACAGCGCGCCGAAAAAATACGAAGACCTGCTCCACCCACGCTGGCGGCCTAAGCAGATCGCCATGGACTACCGCGACAGTTCGTGGATGGCGGTGATGTTGGAAATCATGGGCGAAGCGGAAGGTCTGGGGTTCATGAAAAAGCTCGCGGCCAAGGATCTCTATATGCGCGAGAACAAAAATCTCCTGACTCAACTGCTCGCCGCCGGTGAGTTCCCGGTGCTGGCTAACACTTATCTGGAAACCTTCGCGAAAATCCAAAAGGCCGGCGCGCCCATCGAATGGGTGCCGGGGCGAAATCCGATTCCCGCGTCGACCCACTTGCTCGGCATCTACGCCCACGCGCGCCATCCCAACGCCGCCAAGCTATTCGTCGACTTTTTACTATCGTCGGAAGGCCAGAGCCTGACCGCCAATGTCATCGGCAGTTACCCGGCTAACCCCAACGTCGAGTCGGACCTGCGCAAAAAAACCGCCGGTTACCGCCTCCATCCGGTCAATCCGAAGATGATGGCGCGTTTCGACGAGGTCAACAAACAGTACATGGAAATCTTCTGGAAGAATCCGTAGCGATTCTGAGAAAGCCAACCGGATTAATGGCTTCTTCGGAGAACTAGTCTTCAACCCGCCTACTCCCGCTTGAAGCGTGCGTCATGAAACGAGTTTCGATCGACAATTGAGTGCAATCAACGCGACCGGGGAATTTGACCATCGGAGATGGAATGGCCGAATGGGTCAAGCGAAATTCTCGCGCGGCGGCTAGGTCCTTTGTTCGGTGCCGACAAGCCACAGATAGAGCGTGTGCGGCCGCTCGATACCCTCATGGCCGTTGTTCTCGGCGTCGAGATTCACCACCGAGGCCGGTTTCCAATCGTCGATATCGAAATCATGGGCAACCACCCGCGAACCCGCACGCAACTTTTGCAACTTGGGGCTGATCGCGTTGTTGAACCACTTGAACATGTAGAGCGTCACCACCGTCGCTTTGGAGATATCGGTCTTGGTGCCGTCTTCGGCGCGGAACTCGACCAGATGGCTGACCCCTTCCTGTTCGGCATTTTTCTTGGCTTCGGCGATCCGCACTGGGTCGAGATCGACGCCGACGCCGCGGGCGCCGTATTTTTTCGCCGCCATGATCAAGATCCGTCCGTCGCCGCAACCCATGTCGTAAACGACGTCGTCCTTGTTCACCGACGCAAGCTCACGCATCTTCGCCACCACCGGCATGGTGCTGGGAACGTAAGGAATCGACTCCTGAGAATCAACCGGGCTCTGGATCGTCGTGAAAACGACAACCGCGAAAATCGACCTGCGCAATAATTTCATCCGATCACCTCGAAAGTTTCGTTACTGAAATTTCGAACCCTGACTCGCTGCCAAGTCGACTATGTGAATTCTCACATTTTCCCGAGCTTGGCAAATCGTTCCGCCGCGGCATCCAGCGTCTCATCCTTTTTGCACACGGCGAAGCGGGCAAAATATTTGCCCAGCTGCTTGTCGGACTCCTGGTAGAACGGGCTCGCCGGGATACAGGCAACACCGATCTCTTCAATCAGCCAGCGGGCGAACTGCAAGTCGTCTTGCACATGAGCCGGCGCCGCGCCGCGCCAGTCGATCATGATGAAGTAGCTGCCCTGAGGCTTGAAGACCGTGAAACCGGCGCTGCCCAAGACCTTCAGCAGACGATCGCGCCGGCCTTGATAACTCGACTGCAAGTTTTCAAAATACCCGAACGGCAAATTGAGCGCTGTCGCCGCAGCAGCTTGAAGCGGCGCGGCCACCGCGTAGGTAATGAACTGATGCGCCTGGTTGACCGCGTGGACCAGCGCCGCCGGGCCCATGGCCCAGCCGATTTTCCAACCGGTGACGCTGAACGTCTTGCCCAAGCTACTGATCGTCAGCGTGCGCTCAGCCATACCGGGGAGAGTCGCCAGGCGCACATGGCTGGCGTCGTCGTAAACGATATGTTCGTAAACTTCATCGGTGATGGCGACTACGTTGTGCTTTTGACACAGCTCGGCGATCGACCGCAGCTCGTCGCGGGAGAAAACTTTACCCGTCGGATTATGCGGCGTGTTGATGACGATCGCCTTGGTCCGCGAGTTGAAGGCCTTAGCCAGTTGGTCAGGATCGAAGCGCCAATCCTCACCAAGCAACGGGACATAACGCGGCCTCACGCCGGCCATGATCAGGTTCGGCACATAGGTGTCATAGACCGGCTCGAAAACAATCACCTCATCGCCGGCATCGGTCAAACCGAGAATCGCCGCAAACATCGCCTCCGTCGCGCCAGAGGTCACCAGCACCTCGGTGTCGGAATTCAGTTGCTGGTTGTAGAAGCGCTGCGCATGTTGGGCGATCGCCTGGCGCACCGACGCCATGCCGATACCGGGAGCGTACTGATTGAGCGCGCTTTTGACCGCCGTCACCGCCGCCGCCAACACTTCCGGCGGCCCGTCGAAATCCGGCGCGCCCTGGCCGAGATTGACCGCACCATGTTGAGCTGCCAGAGCATTTATCTCGGCAAATATCGTCGTGCCGAAACCGGCGACCCGTTGGGACATTGCTGACATCTTGTGATTCGCCTCGATTAAATTGCTTGATTGCAATAATCATTAACACGTTGCTATTTCAATGGGAGCCTTGTCGGACGCAGGGTACCCCCCGTGCCTACCTCTGCATGGGCAACCACGGGGGGTTGCCCATGCAGAATCATTCAACCCGCATGAATTTGTCTCTAGACATTTCCACGCCATTTCAATATCTAAGGCAGTAACAAGGAGATCAATCATGGCCCAGAGCAACTTCAATCCAGTGGAAGCGACCATCGACGACATTCATGCCGGCTACAAATCCGGCCAACTTACTTGCCGCCAAGTGGTGCAAGCCTACCTGGACCGTATCGACGCCTTCGACAAAAAAGGCCCGAACCTCAACGCCATGATCACCGTCAACGCCGACGCGTTGACAGAAGCCGACCGGCTCGACGCGGCGTACAAATCCTCCGGCCCGGTTGGACCCCTGCACGGCATCCCGGTGATCGTCAAGGATCAGGCCGATGTCAAAGGCATGCCGACGACTTTGGGCTCG
This sequence comes from Thermodesulfobacteriota bacterium, assembly GCA_041749055.1. Lineage (GTDB taxonomy): Bacteria > Desulfobacterota > Binatia > UBA9968 > UBA9968 > DP-20. The sequence continues at coordinate 5,885 of JBGTCC010000021.1, forward strand.
CTGTTGTTCAAAGATTACTATCCAGATCGCGATTCTTTCGTCGCCGAGAAACTGAAAAACGCCGGCGCGGTGGTCCTCGGCAAAGCCACCCTCGGCGAACTCGGCGGCGGCGACACCCATGGTTCGCTGTTCGGTTCGACGCGCAACCCGTACGATACCGAACGCACCGTCGGCGGTTCTTCCGGCGGCTCCGCCGCCGCGGTGGCAGCAAATTATGCGACCCTCGCCATCGGCCAGGAGGGCTTGGCGTCAATCCGCCGGCCGTCGACCTGGAACTGTATCGCCGGCATGCGCCCTTCCGCTGGCCTGGTTAGCCGCAGCGGCGTCTACGGCTGCTTGCCCGAACTATTTGGCTCCCTGGGTCCGATGGCGCGCACGGTCAAAGACTTGGCGATCCTGTTGGACGCCATGGCCGGGTACGACGCGGAAGATCCGATCACCGCGCGCGGCGTCGGCAACACCCCCGATACCTTTACCAAGTTTTTAAATTCCAATGGACTCAAAGGCGCGCGCTTGGGCGTCTTGCGCGAGTCGATCGGCTTGAATTCCGAACCGGACTCGGAAGATTACCGAAAGATCCAAGAAGTGTTCGACAAGTCTATCGCTGAGCTTAAAGCCGGCGGCGGGGAGATCGTCGATCCGATCGTGATTCCAAAGATCAAAGAGTTACTCGCCAAGCGCTCCGGCGCTCCCGGCGATACCGACGCGTCGTTTAAAAATTATTATGGCCGCAGCGCCAACCCGCCGTTCAAGACACCAGAGGAAGCGATCGCGTCGCCTGACTTCGCCCAAGTCGTCAAACGCTCGCAAGACCGCTTCAAGCGCAACCCCGACGCGGCCAAACATTACGACAGCCTGCGCGCCCAGGACGAGCTGATGACCCATTTCTTAAAAGTCATGGCCGACCATAAACTGGACGCTATTGTCTATAAGCCGGTGGAGCACCAACCGACCTTGATCAAAGACGGCATCGCGCCGCCCTTCACCGATCAGAAAGGCGCGCCGCATCTGAATACATTTTTAGTTTACGTACCGACCATCACGGTGCCGGCGGGCTTTACGCGGGATAATTTACCGGCGGGACTCTGCTTCATCGGCCGTCCCTACGACGACGGCAAGTTGATCCAATACGCCTACGCCTACGAGCAAGCGACGCACCACCGCCGTCCGCCGGCGAGCACGACGGCGCTGTGACGGTACAGGTTTGACATCACTAGGGCCACCGCCCTAGCGTCGGATCGCGAATTTTAATCCGCGACCAAACACGATCCGTCCGGAAAAGAAGAATATTACCAACGGCGCTATCCAGCGGCGCCGTTATGCTCTGACGCAATTCATAACACGCTATCTGTCGCCAGCTGGATCACCGACGCTATCCCGAGCCATGATCGACGCGCTCGTTGAAAAAAATTATCGACCGGCCATCGTCCAGTTGTTGCCCTCTCTCTGGGCGCAGAAATTGCCCCGCGCATCGATGGCGCGCGGGGTTTCCTCGATGTCGGCGATGACAACAAAACAATGACGTGCCTGGCTAAAGCGGTAGCGAATATCTGGTTGCACCGTGACCTCGTTCAAACCCGGGCGGAGATAGTAAATCCGCCTGGTGCCGACGGTGATGTTCCCCGGGCGCTCTTGGACCTGCAGGGTGGTGGCGCATTCGCCGTCGGTATCGGCCTGCACGACCACGCGCCAACTACGAATCTGCTGCCCTTGAGCGATGGGGTCCGGCGAAATATCCAGGTCAACGATGCGCATCTTGGCTTGGTTGCCACAAAGCGACCAGCCCTGCCCCCCCTGCCCCGAGCGGCCGACGACGCAACCCGCCAAGGCCGTCAGCCCAAGCATTGCCAGCGACAACATTTTTAGATTTTTCATCTTGGCGGACCTCTCTCGTGTTAATGATTGATTGAGATTCACGGCAACAGAGAATATGACATGATACTGATCACTCTTTATGGGGAAATACAACGCACTGCGACAGCGTCATAGCCAAGAGCGGTCGCGCCGCACTTGCTGACCGGGTGGTCCCGCAGGAGACTCGCCCATCAGCGCTGTGCCGTGATTTGAGCGAACCGAAATATGCCTAAATCACTCGAAGAGGGGATACTGCTGAGGTTATTTCATTCGTAAAGCTTTTTGAAAAAGCCGCTGTGATCGAGGGTTCTCACGATTCGAGGCTCGATGAAGTTTGCGGGGTTGGCACTCTTTGCTTTGGGATTATCGTTTTCTAAGAACTCCAACAAGGTCTTGACGCCCTGTGTGGAGACGTAAGGCACGCGGTCGAAATACTTCGAAGTGTAACGCTGATAAGTTTTCTCGATATGTTTATCATGAATCGATTCCATACGAAGGCGCTTTTTTAGCACATCCACGGCCGCATTCTTATTTTTTGCGATGGAAGCGATAGCTTCGGCGTAGCCTTTTATAAATTTCACCGCTTGGTCTTCCTGGCCTCTCAGATACTCACGTCTCGCGGCAATTGTGCTTTGTAACGTGTAGAGACGCATTTCGGCCAGGTCGGCGAGTATTCCGTAACCATTCTCTTCAGCGATAAAATCTGTTGGCGAGGTCACCACCGCCGCATCGATCCAGCCTTTCTGTAAACTAATGAGCATTGTCGGGGAAGGCCCCACCTGGAGCACTGTCAGCTCCTCCGGCCTGAGCGACCATCGTTTTAGCACCATCAAAAGGGTCGTATGCGTGTTCGATCCGAACGCAGTCACCCCAACCTTTTTACCTTTCAAATCCTTTGGATTTCTGATCCCTGGGTTCGAGATAATTCTTTGCGTTCCTAGATTTACATTCGATGCCACCATGACCACATCCAGCCCGCGAAGAGCGGCAGTGATCGCCCCCACTCCTCCGATAGCCATAAACTGAACCTCATTGGAAGCCAGGGCGTTGATTCCCCTGGCAGCACCGCCGCCGATGTAAACCACCTCGGGCTCGATGCCATATTTTTTGAAGAATCCTAACTCTTCCGCCACCCAGATCGCCCAGTTTGTTGGGGAAAGCGCACTTAATCCGACCCGGACCGTTTCGAATCCGTGCGCTGGAGAATGCCAGAGGAGAAAACAAATCAACAAATTTATTGCCGCTATGCTCATTGTCATCGACCTCCGCCCAACAGCCTATTTCTTAGCTCTAGGACAACTAACCAGAATCAACATCAAGCCGTCCCATCCCTTTGCCCGTCGGTAAGCTTGTAAGGATTCACAGACACGCCTAAGCGGCCAGGATTGCCAGGAACAAAAGGACCGTAAACATAACCGGTTGCCTATCCGGAAAGGAGTTCATTTCGGTTCACTGGATGGCGCTTGTTCTCGCACCAACTGCACTGCCTCCTCGTCGGATAGCGATTCAATCGTATCGAGCATCTGCTCGAGATCATGATCCTGCGCCTGCCGCGGCGACATTTTTGCAATCGCTAGAGCAAGTGCGTTTATCGTCGGAGATTCGAAAAGAATCTGCAGCGGCAGCTCAACTTGAAAGCTTTTCGTAATTCGCGACACAATCCGCCCGGCACTCAAAGAATTGCCGCCCAAGTCGAACAAATTGTCATGAATCCCAATCGGCTGGACGGTTAGAACTTCCTGCCAAATTCCGACCAATTGCTGCTCCATCGTATTGCCGGCTGGCACGTGAGCCTGTTTCAACGGTGGCCGGCCGTTGCCGGGCTTAGGCAACGCTTGACGGTCCAGCTTGCCATTCGCAATGGGCAGCGAATCGATAAACATAAATACGCCGGGGATCATGTAATCGGACAGCTTTAGTTCAAGAAACTTGCGCAATTCCTCAACCTCCAGATCGGCTTTATCCTTTGCCACGACGTAGGCCACTAGAGATTTGTCTTGCAGCTCGCGTTCCCAGACGGCAACCGCAGCCTCGCTTATTTGCGGATGGCTCAGAAGAGTCCGCTCGATCTCGCTGATTTCCACGCGGAATCCACGAATCTTGACCATCAAGTCTTTGCGCCCAACATGAATTAAAAAGCCGTCGGAACGCATTCGGCCCAGATCGCCGGTTCGATATATGCGCTCGTCCGGAGATTCCGGCTGGGTTAAGAACTTAAAAGCGTTGAGCTCTGGGTTCTTCCAATATCCACAAGTGAGATACCGGCTCTGAAGCACTATCTCGCCGATGTCCCCTGGAGCGACATCATGATCGTTATCGTCCAACAGGCGTACCCTCTTCCACGGCGCCGGGTAACCTACCGGCACACCGTCCTTCGGAAAGACAAAATCGTGGTCGACAAGGGCGCCACAGATCCGTCTTGTTTCCGTCGAACCCATGTTAATTTGCAACGTCGTATTTCTTGGGAAACACTTCTTGTAAAGGTCGAATTCAATGCTAGTAACCGGCGCCCCGGTGAGGCGAATCTTTCTTAGAGTCGCGGGGGCTGCCGTGGTTGCAAAAATTGGCGCTAGGGATCGAAACGCTACGGGCGGCAGATGACAAATCGAAATTTGTTGTTGCTTCAACCATACGGCAAATCGATCCACTCCTTCGGCTTTCAAATCAAACTGACAAACCGTAGCGCCATTAAGAAGCGAGTAAAATATATCGCCTCGGCCCGAGCCAAAGGCGACGGAATGTACCAGGCTCGATCGATCTTGAGGATTCGTGTCATCAAGCAGCGCCAAATGCATGTTTACCAAATGGTTATCGACGACGCCTTTCGGCTCCCCGGTGGACCCGGAGGTATAAAGAATGCTGACGAATTCGTCGGGCTGTCTCTTGATACCGAGGTTGTCGTCACCCAGGTCGTGAGCAATCTCGTCGATGTTGATAATCGACGCCGGCTCGTTCTGGAACTGTCGCGCTAGACCGACAGTTGAATTACTCGCAACGATCGCGCCAGCCTCTGAGTGATGCAAAACCCGCTCGATCTTGTTGGCGGGAAACGAAGGGTCGAGCACGACAAAGAACTTCCCAGCCTTAAGGACACCGAGCATCGCTGCCACGATGTCGATCGCATCTTCGAGCAATAACGCCATCGGTTCACTTATGGAATCGCGGCGATTCAGAATCGATCGTGCGATACGATTGGCATATCGATTAAGTGAATCATAATCGATCGAGCGACGTTGCGTCTGGATTGCTAATTTCTCCCGGTAGAGACTCACCATCGATTCGAACCGATCAGGAATGGTTTGCTCTATTTCGATTTTCTTGCGGTCGAGCAATGGTCCGGTGGAATGGCAATCTTTCGCGGACATAGTCTCTTCCCTTGTGCTGATGCTAACTCAGTCTTTTGAACGTGATGCTTACACCGGCCGACATTTTACGGATGATTTCCACACGATACGAGCTTATGCACGGGGCTCCTAGGACTACACAGGGCACTCATACGCCGCCGAGACGGATACACCAGGCGCATCAAGGCAACGAGAATAGGTTCCGTTGCCCCTAATTGGGAGTGTAAGCGATCGGACAATTCTTGACAATGAAGATAATTACCGACCAAACCGAGACCATGACACTTGGCGGGTTATCGATACGTCGATGGTGTCAGGTTCTGTTAAACACCGATCTTGCCAATGTTGCAGTTTTGGCCTCATTCTCCTTGCGCAGCGAGCACAACCGGGCTGTGAGAGCGATTGTGCTAGCCGGGGAAAAGTTGTGAAGATTCTTTGCACTAAGGCACGAGGGACAAGGGGGCTCGGATCATTCAAACTCCGAACTTCGTGCTCTTCGTGTCCTTCGTGGGGAATGTTCCATTCTCAGAAGCCGATTCTTCGCACGCTCGAGAGAGCAGGATGCGGCCCATACAAGTCAGTCTCCATCAGCTGCGCGACCTTCAAACCGGCATCGGTGAGGCGCAGAGTCGGCCGCGATTCGAGCATCCAGGCGAGATATCCTTCGGGGACATCCTCGGTTGGACCATGGTGGGGGACGCCCTTGGGCACCCAGGTGAGCGTCCCGGGCTCCTTCACAGCGCCCCATGCGCCGGGGCCAGCGAAATAGAGAATCATCTCATCGTAGTCAGCGTTGTAATGAATTGGTGGCCGGCGCCGGCGGCGTGCGCTCAAGGTGTAGAGCAATTCATCGTTGTGCGGCGAGGCGGCGAATTGAGTCGGGGGGCCGACTTCGTTGGGCGGTATGTCTCGCAAATTAATCTTCCAGACGGGATTGTTGCCGCCGCTCACCGACACCATGGCCAACGGACTGTACGGCTTGACGTAGCGCGTGACGCCGTCGAATGATTTTACCAGCAAAGTCGTTTCACCAGCCTGGGGCGTGGAACTCTCTACCGTGGGAACAGCGATCTGCGGATCGAATTTCGGCGCGGCATCGAACTTCACGGCACCGGGAATCTCGACGATCATCGACAGCGTGGATCCCTCGACGCTGTCAATCCGATAGGGCACCGCTCTCGGGATAACAACGAAATCGCCCGGAACCGCTGCGATCCAGCCGTAAGCGGTGGCGAAGCGCACTTCGCCAGTCTGGATGAAATGCACTTCGTCGGCCTCGACGTTTGAGATCACAAAGGGCATGGGCCGTTGCCGCCCAGAGACGCTGAGCTGTGCACCGCTGCGGCTTACGAAGATCGGCATCGGCAGCATCTGGGGATCGCTGCGATCCGGCAACGCAACCTCGTTGATGTTTAGCCGGTGCGGCGCGTGGAGGCCGCTGACCCGGAGAAAATCCGGCACGTGATGCGCGCGGATGACGTTGATGCCATCGCCGTAAAAACCTTCTCGCCCCCAATGTTCGGTATACTGCTCGTCTTTCTCCGCCATGGCGCCCTCCAGGTTTGGCAACGGACGATAATAAATCCGGCTCGCGGCGATAAACGTTATCTTTGAATCGTCAAGGACATATCGCCCTTGCGAATATATATATGGGCCAACTTCTTTTTGCCTAGCTCCTCGATTAGACGCAATAAAGGTTTACTGGGGTTCACATACTCTTTACGCGGCGGGCCATTTCGTAACGCGTCGACAAACTCGGGACCGGCGTAGTAGCGCAACAGCAATTCTTCATCGGACAAGTGGGCGCACCCATACTGCTTGCGCACTTCGGCCAGGCTCGGTTCGGGATGTTCCAACCCTTCGATTTCGCGCGCGCGCGGGCGGTCGAGAATCTTCGCTTTCACGACCGGGTCCATGGAGTCGGCACCCTCCTTGCCCCACTGGCCGAGAGCATATTGAATGACCGGGTCGGTCGCTTCTTTATAGCGCTCGCCGATGATCACATTGATCGCCGCCTGGCTGCCGACGAATTGAGCGAAGGGCGTCACCATGATCGGATAGCCCAATTCGGCGCGCACTTGAGCGATCTCGTCGAGCACCGCGGCAAGTTTTTCTTCTTTGCCCATGAGCTTCAACTGGTGGCGCAGGTTGGCAATCATGCCGCCGGGCACCTGATGGCCGTACCAGGCTTGATCGTACTCCCGCGGCGCCCCGGTAGGCAGGTTTTCCGCTGCGGCGATGCGCGAAAAATGCTCGCGCACCGGCGCCAACACCGCGGTATTGACCAACGGCTGGTAACCCAAGGCGCGCAGATTGGCGACGACATTAAAAATCGACGGCTGGGAAGAACCGTTGGCCAGCGGTGGAATCGCCGTATGGACGATGCGCACGCCTTCCTTGACCGCTTCCAATAAGTTAAATGGCGCCAAGCCGTTGTTGCAATGGGCGTGAAACTCGAGCGGAATCTCACCGATGTTTTGCTTGATCAGCCGCACCAGGGTGCGCGTGCGCTCCGGCGTCAACATGCCGCCGACATCCTTGAAACAGATCCGGTATGGTTTCAACGCCGCGGCGTCGCGCGCCTTTTGCGCGTAATACTCATCGGTGTGGCGCGGCGAGATTGCGTAGATCAGGTTCATCACCGTATCCATGCCGAGTTTTTTCAGTTCGATGGCTTCCTTGCCGAGCAGGTCGAAATTATTCCAAACGTTGGAAGTGCGCGTCAGGTCGATGCCGTACTTGGCGACGGTGGAAATCACCAGGC
>JBGTCC010000022.1:0-3459 GCA_041749055.1 Thermodesulfobacteriota bacterium
CTTAACGGCGCTCCTCGGGTCTTGTGGGGAAAACCCAAGTCGCGGACTAGCGACGCCGGAGTCGTGCTCAAGGAGCCGGACCGCCGGTGTCGCAGCCTCTGGCGGACGCCGCGATGGAGAGAAGCGCCGTGGCAGGGGAACACTACCTGCTGTCTGTTTACGTACCCCTTGACTGGTATTCAATGCTAGTCGGTCCGTTGCCTTAAATTGCTGCGATTTTTAATCGGGTACTATCCCTATCCCTTTACAATTGATTGCCGCAATTGTTAGATTCCCCGCTTGAAGGCCTTGATTCGCCCTCCGGTTAGCGCTACTGGCTTCACAGAGTTTAGCAGACGCAAATGTACTGCGATGAGCAATCAACAACTCACGCTTTTGCTGATCGACAATTCGCCCGAGGATCGCTTGAACATCCGGCACCTGCTGGCGAAGGATCCGGATCGCCACTATCGTTTTGTCGAAGCTGAAAGCGCCGCCGCCGCTCTGGAAATTTGTCGACGCGAGCGGCCGCACTGCGTGTTGCTCGAAAATTATTTGCCCGATATGAACGGTGTGGAACTGTTGCAGCTGCTCGGAAGCGCATTCGGTTCGAACATTCTGCCCGTGGTCATGCTCAGCGGTTCCCGGGATCTCGCCGTCGCGCGCGCCGCGCTCGACAACGGCGCGCAGGATTTTATCAATAAAGATCATCTGCAGGCGGAAGATTTGCAGCGGGCCATTGCCAACGCGATGGAGAAGGCCGCACTGTGGCAAACCCAACAAAGACCGGCAACAGCGCTGCGCGAGGGCGATGGTACGTTAACGCCAGCCGACGATGAATTCCGTCTCTTTGTCGAACATGCGCCGGCGGCGATTGCCATGCTGGACAGGCAAATGCGCTACTTGGTGGTGAGTCAGCGCTGGCTTACGGACTATGGATTTGTCGAACGTGATTTGCTTGGGCGGAGCCATTATGAAGTGTTCTCGAAAATTCCCGACCGTTGGAAAGAAATTCATCGCCGCTGTTTAGCCGGCGCGGTCGAGCGCGCCGAGGAGGATTTAATTCCGCGCAGCGATGGCACTTCGCAATGGATGCGCTGGGAAGCTCGGCCGTGGTTTAACCCCTCGGGTGCGATCGGCGGTATCGTTATTTTCAGCGCAAACATCGGCGAACGAAAAAAAGCCGAGGCGGCGCTGAGCGAAAGCGAGGAACGTTTTCGCTTGGCTGCCGGCGCCACCCACGCCATGGTGTACGACCTCGATGTCAGTCGGATGCGGCTAAATGAATTGCATGGATTGCACAATCTTCTCGGCTACCGGGAGAGTGAAGCAGACTTGACTCTGGAGTGGTGGGAGGGACGCATCGAGCCCGGCGATTTGCCCGACTACCGAGCCGCTTTCCAGCGCATCCGCAGCGATCCAAAGGATCAAGCTATGCAGTATCGCGTGCGCCACAAGGACCGTCGCAGGCTTTGGGTGGAAGATCATGCCACGACCGTCAAAGACGCAACCGGTAACCTCGTGCGCCTTGTCGGGACCGTGGTTGACATCACCGAGCGAAAATTAACCGAGGAAGCTTTGCGCGAATCAGAAGCCCGATTAAGTTCGATTCTGCAACATATCAACGCTTGTATTTATCAAATGGACGCTGACAGTCGTTTTATTCACGTCAATCGTCACTTTGAAGAGATATTCGGTCTAAAAGTGGAAGATATCCGTGGCAAGTCGTTGTATGACGTATTTCCGCAGGCGATAGCCGCTGATTTCGAGGCGAATAACCGAAAAGTACTGAGCGGGCGCGTGCCGGTTGAGATAGAAGAACACGCGCCTGACAGCGATGGTTTGCATACTTATATTTCAATCAAAGTTCCGCGTTTTGACAGCGCCGGCAAAGCAATCGGCATTGTCGGCATTTCGACCGATATCACCCAGCGCAAGCAGGCCGAGGAAGCGCTCAAACAAGCCGACCGCAAAAAGGACGAGTTCTTGGCGGTGTTGGCGCACGAACTGCGCAACCCGTTGGCGCCCATCCGCACGGGATTGGAGCTGCTCAAGCGCGCTCCTGACGATCCGGCGGTGAACGAAAACATTCGGCAAATGATGGAACGGGCGTTGATGCAAACCGTGCGGATGGTCGATGATCTGCTCGACAGCGGCCGGATCGGCAGCGGCAAGCTGCAACTGCGCAGACAACGCATCGAATTGGCTAACGTCGTCCCGGCCGCGGTTGAAATGAGCCGCCCATTGATCGAAGAAAAGCGTCATGCATTTAGCGTTGTTTTACCGGCCGAGCCGGTGACGCTCGATGGCGATCTCGCCAGGTTGGCGCAGGTGATTGCCAATCTGCTCAACAACGCGGCAAAGTATAGCCCGGAAGGCGGGCAGATTCGGCTTTCCGCCGCAGGCCACGATGGCGAGATTAAAATCAGCGTCCAAGACAGCGGCGTCGGCATCGCCGCAGATGATCTGCCGCGGGTGTTTGACATGTTCACGCAAGTCGAGTCGTCGTTAGAAGAATCTCAGGGCGGGCTCGGTATCGGCTTGTCGCTCGCCAAGCAGCTGGTGGAAATGCACGGCGGCCGCATCGAGGCGAAAAGCGACGGCATCGGCCAAGGCAGCGAGTTTATCGTCTATCTGCCGATTATAAGCGCCGAGGCGCCAGCGCAGGTCTTGTCAGACGCCGGCATGCAAACGAAGGTAACCGGCAAGCGCATCCTCATCGCCGACGACAACCGCGCGGGGACCGATAGTTTGGCGATGCTATTGGAATTCGACGGCCACCAATCCGCCAGGGCGTACGATGGCGTAGAAGCGTTGAAAATCGCCGAGTCGCTGCGCCCGGAGATAATCCTGCTCGACATCGGCATGCCCGGGTTAAACGGTTACGAGGTCGCCCAGCGCCTGCGCGCCGAAGCATGGGGCAAAAATATGGTCATCATTGCCATGAGCGGTTGGGGCCAGGAAAAAGACCAGCAGCGTTGGCGCGAGCGGGGCATCGATCACCATTTGATCAAGCCGGTTAATCCGCAGGAACTGGCAAAGCTGATCGCGGCACTCTGACCTGGGATAGATAGGCCGGCGACCGTCAGTCACTGTGATTTTCCACTGGAACTCGACACACCCTCAAGTCCGGTTTCCATTCCATTGTTCTGAAAATAGATCACGCTCGATGAGATAATTCCCAAGGGCGAGACATCTTCAGAGCGTCGCCGCGCCATGGTTAATGTTTGCCTGGGCTCGATAACGCTTACTAGATTGATCGAGAGTATAGCGGTGCGGCACAAATATTGAATTGTAATGATGGTTCACGCGCAAGGATAACTGGGACACGCTTATCGAATAGGCGGTTGCCGTCCGCGTAGAATCAATTAACCCAACGTAAAATTAAGGGGACACGATGGCAAAAAAAAGCAGTAGCCGGAAGGCTCAATCGACTAGCGTTCAAAGCAAAGGCGCGCAATATGGCGAGCAAACCGTAAC
>JBGTCC010000023.1:0-4812 GCA_041749055.1 Thermodesulfobacteriota bacterium
GCGAGTGACCGAAGCGGCGGCGCTCAATTGCGGCCGCCTGACCGGGCGCGGCGATGAGAAAGCCGCCGACCAGGCGGCGGTGGACGCCATGCGCAAGGCTTTCGATGGTTTGGGCATCGATGGCACCATTGTCATTGGCGAGGGCGAACGGGACGAAGCGCCGATGCTCTATATCGGCGAAAAGGTCGGTTCCGGCGGACCGAAGGTCGACATCGCTCTCGATCCCCTGGAAGGCACGACGATCTGCGCCACCGGCGGGCCCAACGCGCTCGCGGTGCTCGCCATGGGCGACGGCGGCAATTTACTTCACTGTCCCGACACCTACATGCAGAAGATCGCCTGCGGTCCCGTCGGCAAAGGCGTCGTCGATATCGACAAAACGCCAACGGCAAATCTTCATGCCCTGGCGGAAGCGAAGAAGTGCAAAGTCGAAGATCTAACCGTTATCATTCTATCGCGGCCGCGCCATGACGCGATCATTCAAGAAGTGCGCAAGGCCGGCGCGCGCATTCGCCTGATCGGCGACGGCGACGTCGCTGCGGCGATCGCCACGACCAAGGCGGAGACCGGCATCGATTTACTGCTCGGTATCGGCGGCGCGCCGGAAGGGGTCTTGGCCGCGGCGGCGTTGCGTTGTGTTGGCGGCGAATTTCAAGGACGCTTGGCGCCGCGCAACAACCAAGAGATCGAGCGCGCCAAAAAAATGGGCGTGAGCGATATTAAGAAAAAATTCTCGATTACCGAACTGGCCGCCGGCGATGTCATGTTCGCCGCCACCGGCGTTACCGACGGCGATTATCTGCGCGGCGTGCACTTTTTCCCCGGCGGCGCTACCACGCAATCGGTGGTTATGCGTTCAAAAACCATGACCATTCGGGTCATCGAGGCAACTCATTATTTCGAGCATAAGCCGGTCTATTAGACGTGCGCTCGTCCGGGACGATAGCATTCATTGAGACCGCCAATCTACGTCGGACAAGCCCTGATCCACGAGCGATCGAAGAACATGGCCCAGAAAAAGAAGGTAAGGAAAGCCAGCTGGCTCACGATCGTTCTTATCTATACTTTCTTTCCACTCATCATCTGGTCGCTGGCGTTCGTCGCGTGGTTGTACTGGGACAGTATCACGGCGTCATTCTCCACGGATAAAGCGAAAGGCCGCAACCTATCGCGAACCACTGGGCAGCTGGAAAAATCTGAAAAAGCTCCGGCGCCAGCCGAACCTGTCCAGGAAAAAATTCACGAAGACGAGCGCACGAGGCTCGAGGATATTTTAAAGCAGCGCCAATAGCCTCGCCAGCCAGCGTTCGTGTCGGAGCCGTTTGCCAGCGCTTGGGCAAATTTTCGCTGCGCCAACTCTCAGAGGACGGGTTTCAAACCCGCCCCTACGACGCACAATTCTTTTTTTGCGCCCTTTGTGTTCTTTGCGGCCATTCTTCTTTGCGGTTGCGGCTGCGCCGCCCTAGGGTGATTGCTCTTCTCCGAATTGCATCCCGTGCCTGGTACGAAGCGAGCGTGATGGATTTTGCACTGCGCCAATGGCACACTAGCCGGACTTACAGATCATGAGCTTTTGGCAAGACATACCCAAGCCGATCGTCGGCCTGTCGCCCATGGACGGGGTCACCGATGCGTCGTTTCGCTGGATCGCGGCTAAACATGGCGGGCCGGATATCACGGTCACCGAGTTTACCAATGTCGACGCGGCGATTCATGCGCCGCAGACCTTGATCCGCGATTTTACCTATTCGGAGAGCGAGCGACCCATCATCGCGCAGATTTACGGCCATACGCCGGAATTATTTTATAAAGCCGCCCATGTGGTCTGCGAGTTGGGATTCGACGGCCTGGATATCAACATGGGCTGTCCGGCGAAGAACGTCGCCGCCTCGGGCAGCGGCGCGGCGTTGATTCGTACGCCGGAATTGGCGCGGGAGATCGTCCGTGAAACCCGCCGTGGCATCGACGATTGGGTGGCCGGCCAGACTCTCGACCAGTTGGGTTTGCGTCAGAAGCTTCGTGAAACCGTTATGGCGGCGAATCTCCAGCGCAGCGGTTGGGCGACCCCGCCGGCGCGCCGGTCGATTCCGCTGTCGGTGAAGACCCGCATCGGCTATGACCAGATCGTCGTCGAGGATTGGATCGCCAACCTGCTTGAAGAGAAGCCGGCCGCGATCTCCATCCATGGCCGCACCCTCAAACAGGGCTATAAAGGCGATGCCGATTGGGACGCCATCGCCCGCGCCGTCGAGATCGCTAGGCCGACGGAGACGCTAATTCTGGGCAATGGCGACCTGCGCGACATGGGCGAAGTATATCGTAGAGTTCGCCAGTGCGGTGTCGATGGTGTTTTGCTCGGTCGCGCCGCAGAAGGCAACCCGTGGATATTCAAAGCCAAGGAGAGGCTGAAGCAGGCGTTAGGCGACTCGGTCCCACCGCTGTCCGGCGAGCCAGTCAGCATGGCCGAGCGCTTTAGTGTCATCGTCGAGCACTCGCGCCACTTCGAAACCTACGTCCAGGAGCGCAATTTCGTCGGCATGCGCAAGCACTTAATCTGGTACTGCCGCGATTTTCGCGGCGCCGCCGAGTTGCGCACGAAAATGGTGCGCGTCAACGGCACCGCCGACGTGATCCAATGTCTGCGCGATTACCAGGCGTGGCGCGCGGCGCAGCCGATCGGCGCGCGGGAATCGGCTCAAGCACCGTCGTCTGCGCTGTAATCTTCCGCTGAGCATTCATGCGCTTGATTCTCGCTTCCACTTCGCCCCGGCGCCGCGAGATTCTGTCGTTGCTCGGGCTACCCTTCGACGCGATCGCCCCCGAGTTCGACGAGACGGTCTCTGCGCACGTAAATATCGAAGATGAAGTCCTCGACTTTGCCGTCGGCAAGGCGCGCTCCGTCGCCGTCCATCATCCCGAGGCCATCGTCATCGGCAGCGATACGATGATTTTTCTCGATGGCGCAAAGATCGGCAAACCGCTGGATCTGGCTGACGCCAAGCGGATCTTGCGCTTGTTGTCGGGTAAGACCCACCTGATTTACACCAGCGTGGCGATTATCGACGGCCGTGGCGGCGGCGGTGTGCAAATGATGGCTAAGGTGTCGGTCGACATGCGCCCTTACGATGACGCCACCATCGACGGTTATATGGCGTGCAATGAATCGATGGACAAAGCCGGAGCTTATTCGATCCAGGGGCAGGGGAGTAAGCTGATCGCAGCGATTGACGGCGACTTCCTCGCCGCGGTGGGCATGCCGCTGCGGCCCATCGCCGAATATCTGCGCCGTCGTCATGTCGAGTTGCCGATCGATTTCGATGAACTTCACGCTAAGAAGGATTTTCTCAACTGGCGCCAGTTCGCGTAAGTCGCCAACCTGGATGTAACCGGTCCGTCGATCCATGCCGCCATTATGGGAATTTGCCTTGCTCGGATTATGCGTCCCGTGGATTTGCGGCTTTGTCTACTTATCCTGGGCAACGCTGCGCTTGCCGCAATTTCACCGGCTGCAATTCACCGCGCCGCAAGAGTGGCCGTTGTTGAGCATCGTCATTCCCGCCTGTAACGAGGCTGCCAATATCGGGAGCGCCGTCGAGACCTTACTCTCGCAAGACTATCCCAACTTCGAACTCATCCTGGTCGACGACCGTTCCACGGACGGGACGGGTGCGATCATCGATCGGTTGGCGGCACGCGACCGGCGCATTCATGCGCTGCATGTGCGAGTTCTACCGGATCGCTGGCTGGGCAAAGTACACGCCCTGAAGCAAGGCGGGAAAATTGCCAAAGGCGAATGGCTGCTTTTTACCGACGCCGATGTCCACTTTGCCGCCGGCACGTTGCGCCGGGCCGTGGGCTGGGCGGCCGACCGGCAACTCGATCATCTGGCGCTGGCGCCGCGGTCGCTGCAGTCGAGTTTTTTGCTTGATATCGTCGTGCATACTTTTATGTTGCTGTTTCTGATCGGCACCCGCGCCGCGGGTCTCAACCGGCCCGGCAGTCGCGGCATTGCCGGTGTCGGTGCCTTCAATCTCATACGCCGCGCGGCATTCCGGCGCACGCCGGGTTTTTCATGGCTGCGTCTCGAACCCTGCGATGACGTCGGCTTGGGATTGATGATCAAGCGTGCCGGCGGACGATCGTTTTTTGCGTTCGCGCAACAAGATCTTACGGTGGCGTGGTACCCCTCGGTATCGGCGATGTTCAAAGGGCTCGAGAAAAATCTGTTCGGCGCCACCGCCAATTATCGCTGGTGGATCACGCTGGTGCAGGTGGTTGGAATTTATACCATGGCGGCCGCCCCGGTCATGGCGCTGATTGTCGGTCTAACCGCTAAGCATGAGCTATTACTCTATACGGGCCTAATCGCGCTGGCGCTTCATTGGGCATTTAGCCTAGTCGCCCCGACTGAAGGCTGGCGCAGCCGGTTGAGTCTGATGCTGGCCCCGGTGGGACTCTGTATGATCGGCGCCATGATGGCTCACGCTGCCTGGAAGTGTCTTGCCCATAAGGGCATCGATTGGCGTGGCACCCATTATCCGCTCAATCAATTGCGCGGCGGCCAACGGGTCAAGCTTGGCTCCCTGCAAAATTAGCCTCCCACGTGCGTGTCCCGTTTGCCCCGGCGCCTAAGTAACCTAGCCCGGATTACTCATGGAACGAGCAAACGTGACGACACTCTGTCGATCGAGGTGGGCCTGGAGGAGCGAAGGCACCGGCGCGAATGTTTCACCTTGTACTCCGCGCTCGGCACGATGTGTGGCGTTCTCGCTGCTGATTTCATACGCAACACAGCCCGCTGGCATCATCAAG
>JBGTCC010000024.1:0-8448 GCA_041749055.1 Thermodesulfobacteriota bacterium
TGTATTGGGGGACTGTGCGCGAATCTTATATGGGGTTCGCCTACAACAAAAAGCGCCGGTGGTGTGGGTGCCGATGGATATCGTGCCGGCCAGCGCGGGCAGCGCCGCGCTGTCATCGCAAGCGCCCCATCCCCACGCGGCCGCGTTATTTGTCGACTTTCTCTTTAGTCCGGATGGCCAGAAAATACTCGAAGCCTATGACTATGGCAGCCCGGCGAAGGAATATGGCTTTAAACGCTGGTATGCCGAAAAGGGCATGTCGATTCAACAGCTGGAAAAGGAACTGGACAAGTGGGAGCGCGGGTTGAGGGAGCTCGGACGGAGACAGAGTTAGGTTCAAGACGCTCCAATCGTTCAATCGCTATTTGCCGACGCTGGTCGGTATCCATCTTCTTTTTCTTCTTCTTTGATTCATCGGCAAGAAACCTGGATTCCAGCTTGCGCGGGCATGACAAAAGGTGGATTCGAACTACTTCCAACTGGGCAGCAAGCCGCGCACAAAGTCGAGGTGGGCGATCAGATAAATTAGCACGGAGATCAGGCAGAGCAGCAGGTAGGCGATTTGAATCCATTCGGCTTTGCTCAGGCCGCGTGGGTGGATAAGTCGACGCGGCAGTTGCGGCGCCAGCGTCAAGGCTTGTTGCCTTAAGGTCGGCATCGCCAACAGATCGGCGACGATGTTGTAGCCATCCAGTTCCAAGAAATTAAACGGATATAGATTAATCAGCGCGCCTTCCCAGAGCAGCACGCCGAGGCCGAACAAAAATGCTTGGCCGACACCGGGTTGGGCTTGATACGCGACGAGAAAAGCGACGCTGCCCAAAAACAGTTCGACCAACGGGCCGGCGAGATCGACGACCACCCGCGCCCGCCGCGTCGACATGAAGATGTCGGTGACATCGGCGTAAAACGTCGGCAGGACTCCCTGCAACAGAAAGAAACCGATGCCGCGGACGCGCCGGCTGTAGGCTTTGCACGCCAGGGCGTGGACGGTCACGTGCATCATCGACACCGCCAACAGTGCGGCCAACATAATCGCGCCGCTGCGCCATGGGATGGCGGCGAGCAGTTGGGTGAACTGCATGGCCTGGGGGCTCAAGCGCAAGGCCGCGATGCCAGCCAGGATTGCCAGAACAATTGTCAGGCCGAGCATGAGGGGGTTAAACAGGACAAAGCCGCCGTAGCGGTATATCCCGCCACAAAGCCGATCGGCGTTGGGCACCGTGAAGGAGATCCTGCGCCAATATTTGGCGGCCGAATTCAGGCCCATCTCCCAGTAAGTCCCGTGACGGCGCGCGAGGCTTTGTTGCAGCGCAAAGTTTTCCCGTTCGATGAGCAAGCCGGCCTGGTACAGCTTCGCCAATAGCTGGCGGACCATCGCGTAATCGAAAGCGCCGAACTTCTGACGACATGAGCGGGCGATTTCATCGAGGGGGATCGAACCGTCAAATAACTCCCAAAGAAACGACTCTTGAGTGTCGATCAATAGGTAGCGGTCGCGCTGAAGATTTCTCAGAATGAAATTGCGCCGACCGTCTGGACTGCGCGGCTGAGCGGTGATTTCCCAGACTTCTTTTGCCACCCGCCGTGGTCGGAAGCCTAGGAAAGCTTGGTCGCTGTCGATCTCATGGATTTGAAACCCCGCTTGCCCCGCTTTTCGGGTGAGCAGTTGGATTTTTGCCGGTTCGGCCATGGTACCGATTAGGTGGACTTGCGGCCGAATAGCGATTGGTTGCCGGAGACGTAGCCGGTGGCTTCCAAACCCCAGCGGATGGCGTCGCGGGTTTGTTCGTTGGTGACGCGCAGCCGCTCGATGAAAATCGTCACCAGGCGGTAGGATATTTTCGCCGCCATTTCCGGATGATGGGAGAATATATAGTGGAAGACGCCGCGGTCGAGACGCCACAACAGCGCGTCGGTTTCGACGTGGGCGGTGGCTGAGCGCGGCGCGTTGTCGAACAGTCCCATCTCGCCAAAGAAGTCGCAGAACGCGAAGCGCGTCAGCACCATGTCGACATCGCCGCTGACATGCTTGCTGACCACCACGGTGCCTTGTTCGATAATATAGAGCGCATCGGAGTCGTCCATCTCATGAAATATCACCGTGCCGGCGGTGAATTTCTTGGCGATCAACAATGGCGCGAGAGTGGCCAAGGCCTCGGTTTCAAGGTCTTGGAAGAGGACGACTTTAGTCAGAAATTCGGCGCGGGGCGGCATATTCGGAATGAGCTTTTTCGCGGATGCTAGCGGGCTCGGCGCCAAAGCGCAAGTAAAGGTGCCGGCGGCGCGACGACTAACACCGTTGGCGGCGATTAAGATGCGCCGGGAATAAGAACGATTCGGTTGTTGGAATCTCGTGGTTCGGCTAGGCGGCCGAAGCCATTTCCTTGACCGGCAGCTGTTCGTTGCGATCGTAGGCTTGGACCGGCACCGGTTTCAGATCCCAGATGATGCCGAGCCACGATAACGACTTGAGAATGTAATAGGTAATGTCGATTTCCCACCAATAAAAGCCCTGGCGGACGGTACCCATATGTTGGTGATGGTTGTTATGCCAGCCTTCGCCGAGGGTGATCAGCGCCAGCCAGAAATTATTTCGGCTTTCATCGCCGGTGTCATAGCGCTTGGTGCCGTATATATGCGACAGCGAATTGATTGTCGCGGTGCCGTGAAACAACAACGTGGTGCTGATGACGAAGCCCCAAACCAAAAGTTGCAGGCCGGTGACGCCGAGCGACGGCGCGGCATGCTGCAGACCGAGGCCGCAAAGATAGAGCAGCGACGCCAATGCGAGGGGCACGGCTTTGTCGTAACGATTGAGCCATACCAGTTCAGGGAAGCGGGCAAAGTCTTGGATGCGATTATACTGAGTGGCGTAAAAACGGTTGCACATGAACCAGCCCATGTGGGAGCGGAAGAAACTAAAGTGCACCGGCGAATGGGGGTCGGCGGGGGTATCGGAGTTGCGATGATGCTCGCGATGGTTGGCCGCCCACCAGAGCGGTCCCCGCTGGGTCGCCGACGCGCCCAAGAGGGCAAAGATAAATTGCGCCGGCCGCGAGGTCTTGAAGGTGCGGTGAGAAAAATAACGGTGGTAAATCCCCGTGATCGCGAACATGCGCACGAAGTAAAGTGCCGCTGCGGCGGTCACCGCGGTCCAGCTCCAGCCGACTAAAAAAACCCCGAGACAGCCAAGGTGCAGGATGATGAAAGGAATACTGCGCACCCAGTTAATTTTGTCGACATCCTTGGTTTTACCGACCTCGCCAGTGGCATGGAAGTCGGCGTTGAACCATTGGATAATCGAGGCGGATGCGATTTGCAGGAATGTTCGTTTCATTAATCCGAGCAAGATACCATGAGAGCGGGGGCACTTCAATAAATATTGTGATTTTTTCGGGGCAACGGACAACCTCGACGGAGCCGCTAATTCCGTCCGAGAGTCACCATCGTAGCCGGCGATTTTACCGTCGCGACGGCCTACAAATGATACAGGCGCTCGGGGTTTTTGTTGAGGATTTTCTCGATTGTCGAGCTGCTTAGATCGCCCCGTTTTATCAATCCCTGGGCCAGTTGATCTTGGCGAAAAGCGTCGCCGTGGGGAAAACCTGTGGCGGTGACGATGAAGTCATCGCCGAGCTTGCTTGTGACATAGGGCAAATCGTCATCAATGGCGCAAGAAACGAAGACCTGTTCGGCCAACCAGCGATCGATCTTGGCCCGGCGCTTCTCTCCTAATCCTTTGACCAGGCGGGTGGTCCACTCGATGCCGGCTTCGAGAAAGGCGACGCGCAGTTTGGGGAAGTCGTCGAGCAGCGTCGAACTCAAGATCTGCGTGAAGCCATAGAGCACATAGGGATTGCTGACGATGCCGCGGCCCAGCGGGTGGATTTGCGGGAATTCATCGTAATAAGGCCGCGGTACCCCCTCGAGCATGCGGCTGATCGTCGGGCTCGAGCCGTTGCCGGTATGCACCGCGACCGGCAGATCCTGGCGCTCGGCCTCTTGGTAGATCGGCCAATGTTCCGGGTGGGTCAACGGCCGGTCCCATTCGAGACCGCGGGCGAAGATGCCGGCCGCCGAGCCCAAAGCTTTGATCCGGCGGATTTCCTGGACGGCGAGATCGGGCCGGCGCCAGGGCACGATGGCGACATACCAGATGCGGCCGCCGGACTGGTTGCATTGTGTCGCCATGAATTGGTTATAACTGCGCGCCAGAGCCGCTTCGAGCTCGACGTTCTCGGCGAGACAACCGAGCCAGATCGATGGGAACACCACCTGGGTGTCGATGGCTAATTCATCCATGCAGGCGATGCGCTGATTGACATCGCGCATCTCTTGCGCGGGAATCGAAGCGTCCTTGCCGTGGGCTCGTTTCATCAGTGTCGGATTGGAGGCGAAAAAACGCAGCTTATAATCGATCACCCATGCAGCATTGTGGGTGCCGAAACAAGTATCTTCGGGGAAAAGCACCGGGATCGGCCGGAGCAGATAAAACTCCGGGTCGAGAAACTGCCAGGTCTCAACCGACTCTTCGACATGGGCATCGCAGTCAATCACACGCATGGAAGCCTCCAAAATTAATCGCGCAAAGGCGCCAAGGAATCGGGCGTGGGATGAAACGGCACAATGACCGACGCCGATGGTTTTTGTATATGACCTTTTCGCCGGCGCGGCAAGTAATCCAGCGCTGTCGGTAACTCGTCGCGGGGCTTTGCGGTTATTGCCGGCGAGATTGTGCGCTCGCTCTTGCGTCCGGCAACGCTCGGGATATGCTTCGGTGAATTCGACTACAGTCTTTGGAGGGCTTCATGAAGGCAAGGCAATTACGATCTAGAATCGTTGAATGTTTAGGCTTCGCCGCGCTGCTACTATTCGTTGCGCCAACGCTTGGCAGCGCACAAACCGCCAAAGCGACCTTTGCCGGCGGCTGCTTCTGGTGCATGGAGCCGCCCTTCGATGAACTCGACGGCGTGATCTCGACGACTTCCGGCTATATCGCCGGTAAGACCAAGAACCCGACCTATGAGCAAGTCAGCAGCGGGACCACCGGCCATACCGAAGCCTTGCAGCTCGTCTACGATCCAAAAAGGATTACCTACGATAAGTTGTTGGAGGTGTTCTGGCGCAACATCGACCCGCTCGCCGCCAACGGCCAGTTCTGCGATCTCGGCAGCCAGTACCGCTCGGGAATTTTTTATCACGATGGCAATCAAAAAAGCGCCGCCGAGAAATCGAAGAAGTCGATCCAGGCCCGCTTCAAGCAGCCGGTGGCGACGGAGATCACCGCTGCGACGGTTTTTTATTCCGCCGAGGATTATCACCAGGACTACTACAAGAAAAATCCGCTGCGCTACAAACTCTATTCCCACGGCTGCGGCCGGGCGCAGCGGCTGGAAGAAGTTTGGGGCGCGGCGAAGAAGTAGGCGGGGTTAAACTGCGCTAACCGCCGCTAGAAATAGAACTGCAAGTTGAGCAAGTATTCCCGCCGGCTCAGCCGTTGATTGAAATCGAAGCGCAGAGCGAGATCTTTGGTTAACGTGAAGCGCTGCTGCGCGCCAAAGCGCCACTCGGGCTTGCCATCGCCGGCGCCATAGCCGAAATAGCTGGCGTTGGCGCTGACTTTCCAGCGCACGGTGACGTCGACCAACATTCCCACCGATAGTCCACCGCCGATGCGATAATCGCGGGCGAATGCCCGGCTGTACTCGGCGGCAATTTCGGTAAAGCCGTAATAAACCTCGCGCTGCAACCAGGAACTTTCCACCGCTAAACCTATGCCGCCGCTGGCGCCGCCGGCGCGGCAGAAGCGACAGCCGTTGCGGTCAATCGTGTCGAAGCCAGTGTTGAGTTTCCACGACGGTTTGAAAAACAGCGGATCCGCTGGCGACAGCGAAGTGATGTTCAGCAAGGTCAACCGTTCCAGCCGGGTGTGGCGCCGCTCGGGATAGTGGCGCAGCGCGGCTGACAAGACTTCGATCTGCGCGTCGGGTGTGTAGCCGTATTCCGGATCGAGGAGATCATGGAATGCCAGGCGTAAATTGGCCTCGGTGAAAAACTCGCCGTGGCGCCAGCCGACGCCAAGTCCGGCTCGCCGAACCAGATGACCCTGGTCCGGCGGTCCGGCCATGGGTGGATTAATCAGCGGCGGCGCGCTGGATTTGATCTCACTGCGCGCCAGTAGGACGGCGCTATTACGGGTTTCATATTCCTTGGGATCGTTTTCCGTCGCCGCTCGGTAGAGCAGGGAGTCGGAGGCGACATCGAGGACCGAGGCGCGCCTTTCTGCCGGCAGTTGGCGGAACTCCGCCGACTGCGCCAGCTTCGGAGCGTCAATGATTTTTCCTAGCCAAGCGCGCTCGCCAGTGCTCAGTGCGTCGCGGCCGCGGAGAATCTTCGTGCGCCGCGACGGGCGAAACACCGCGCCCTGAACCAGACCGGGCTTTTCGGCGATGGCGCGCACGCCATCGGACGGCAGTGTGTAGAAATTGAAACGCTCCGCCAGCCGCAACTCGGGGTCGGCGAGGTCGAGCAAGGCTAGTATGTGATAGGCGCAATTCTCCTTGAAGAAAAAATAATCGAAGGAAGCGTTGCCCATCTCCCAAGCATGCATGAGCAGGCGCTCAACTTGCTCGGGCGAAAAATTCAGCCGGTACTCCCAGATGTCGCGATTCTCAAAATCGCCGTACTCTTTGGCTTTGAGATAATAGGGCACGGTGGAAAAATGACCGGTGTAGCCGCCAAACATGCCAAGGAAGGCGAACTCGATGCCGGTATCCGCCGGCAGCTCGGCGGCGTAGTTGATGGTGTAGGCCAAGATGCGCGTCGCGTCGCTTTGGCCCTTTTGATCGACGCGCAGGAGCAAGTGACCGAACATCGATGACGGATTGTTAATGAATGAGGACGGAAAAATCAGCGTCAGCGAAGCCGGATTGAGTTCTTTGAACCAGGAGTCGAAGCGCTCGCAGCGCTGCGCCGGCAAGCGGCTTTCATCGATGTTCAGAACCGACTTGAGCCAGTGGTAGCGGGCGATCAAGGCGCAGCGCGCCGGTTGGCGCGAGCGGCCGACCGGTTCACCAGAGAAGAAACCTCGCAGGGTTGATTCGAGTTCCGCTTGCGGGTCGAGCTTGCCCACCGGCGAAAGAAAGAAGCCCGCTTCGTCCACTTCGCTTTCATCGCCGCCCGTCCATCGGGCGCGGTAATGAAGTAACAGCCGCCAGTAGCGTTGGTCATGCAAAGACGCAGTGCGGGCGCGGCCGATGAGTTCGTCTAAGTAATTGGCCGGAGCGACTTGCCCATGGCCAAAATTTACCCCTACAGCTAAAACCCCGAGAACGAGAGTAAGTAGGAAGTGCAAAGCAAGGATGGCGGCTCCGGCGCTTGGGCCGGAGCCGCCGGGAGGATTACTTTACGATGACAATCGCCAGCGTCGGATGAGCCGACATGCCGCGGTCGAGGGATGCGAGCAAGGCGGACGGCGAATTTTCACCGGTCTGAATCATGCCGCGGTAATGGCTTTGTGCCAACGCGTAAAAGGCCCCGCGCTGATCTTGCGGGACGTTCAACAGCTCGGCGAAGGACGTCAAATGTTCGCCATTGCCCTTGGCCATATCCTGGGACAGGTTGTCGAAGTTAGCGGCGGCAAACACCGTGACGCGATATTCCGCTAGAATAGTGCCGTTGTTCGTGCACCCCGATGTGCCTGAGCTAATGCCGAAGGTCTGATTGCCGGAGGTGCCGTTGGTGGTTGCCGCCAAGACTTGACCGCCGATGCTTTTTTGATTGCTGGCGTTGGCCCACAATTCTTTGCCGAGGCCGCAACCCGGGCCGGTGTCGGTGTTCTTCGTCTGCGCTTGCACGGGCGCGACACATAGCGGCGCGAGCATCGCGCCGAGTAGTAAGTATTTTTTTCCGATCATTAATTCTCCTTAATCGAATTTTTAGTCGCGCATGTCGCGCGCGACCAACTCGACTATAGAGAAGGCTCGGAGGGGTGTCAATTAAATTCCTTCGGCCAACGGCCAGTTCTGCGATCTCGGCAGCCAGTACCGCTCGGAAATTTTTTATTACGATGGCAATCAAAAAAGCGCCGCCGAGAAATCGAAGCAATCGATCCAGACCCGCTTCAAGCAGCCGGTGGCGACGGAAATCACCGCCGCCGCGGATTTTTATCCCGCCGGGGATTATCACCGGGACTACTACAAGAAAAATTCCTTGCGCTACAAACTCTACTCCCACGGCTGCGGCCGGGCGCAGAGATTAAAGGAGGTCGGGGGCGCGGCGAAGAAGTAGGCGACTTGGAGGTCGCCTGCGCAGCTTTCTACGCCTGAGCTAAGTAGCGCGCCATTTGCGCGCGCATCCGCGCGTCAGGCAGCGGGCCAACTCCCGCCTGCAGGTTGTCGATCAGGTGGCTGACTTTGCTGGTCGCGGGAATCGCGCAGGTGACCG
>JBGTCC010000025.1:0-5450 GCA_041749055.1 Thermodesulfobacteriota bacterium
ACGGACCGACTTTTCGCCTCCGGTTGCTCTCCACCTCGCTTCACAGCGACGCAGTTACCTTCGACTTCGGAGTTTGTGGCATACTCCGACACGGACTTTCACCGTGCTGATGTAGCGCCCTCACGGGCGCACGATACCCGCTTTCGCGGGTATGACGGAACACAGGTGACATCTTCATTGTGGAGACTTTCCCTTACAGGTATTTTCTAAGGAGGGCACGGAGAGCACCAAGTTCGGATATTTCGTCATTCGAACCTTCCCCAATAAATTACCAACACCGCGAGACACTCCACTAGGCAATTCAACATTCAGTTAATAACCGATTGGCAAACAGTGGCACTCAAGCTGCGCGTGACAGAATAGGATTGATGTCAAAGTCTAATTTCGACTCTTGCCCATCAAAACCGCCATGTGAAATCGCCTGGTGAGTCCCTCATGTTTTGATTGCTTACATCCGCCGCTTTGAGATAGAAGCGTACAGATCGATCCCAACTCATCGTCGAGGGAGCAACGCTATGGCTAAAAATGGCTTCCGAGCTTTCGACAGCGACATGCACGTGTTCGAACCGGCGGATCTCTACAAGAAGTACATGAATCCCAAGTGGGGCGAACGGATTCCCGTGGGCGAGCCCCGCACCAAACATGGCATGACGCGCTATTTCTTAGGTAATGGCGAGCCGATTCGTAAACCCAGTAACGTCGTCGAATTTCATGAAACGCGCATGGCGGATCGTTTCAACGATTCGCTGGCGCGCGACTATGATAACGTTTCGCAATTGGTGGCGATGGACAAGGAAGGACTCGACATCGCGGTGTTGTTCCGCACTTCGCCGCTGCACGCCAATGAACACTTTGAGCCGGAGTATGCTAACGATCTTTGTCAAGCGTGGAACGACTGGATGGCGGACTTCTGCAGGTTGGATTCAAAACGATTGAAAGGCTCGGCGTTGATCACACTGCACGATGTCGATTTGGCGATCAAAGAGGCTAAACGAGCGGTGAAGAACGGCGCCGCCGGCTTGTCGCTCTGTCCGGAGCCGATCAATGGCCGGCAAATTCACGATCGTTATTTCGATCCCCTTTGGCAGGAAGCGCAGGAGATGAATATCCCGATCTGTTTTCATCCGCCGGCCCGGCCCCAGCAGCCCCAGGTGTCGCAAGACCGCTTCGAGGGCCATCCCAATCAAGCGCTTTTGGTAAACCCGTTGCGCAATCCGATCGAGCAAATTCTCGCCGTGAGCGCGTTTTGTGCCGGCGGCGTCTTGGAAAAGTTCCCCAAGCTGAAGGTTGCTTTCCTCGAAGGCAACTGCGCCTGGCTACCGTGGCTGCTCTATCGCATCGATGAATATTGGCAGATGCAGGGCAAGATGGCCGATGTGCCGCTGCGCCAGAAACCGAGCGAATATTTCAAACAGCAATGCTATATCTCGGTGGACGTCGACGAGGTCCTGGTGAAAAATGTTATCGAGTATATGGGCGACGACAATATCGTGATCTCGACCGACTATCCGCACATCGACTGTCGCTGGCCGCACGCGCTGGAGGAGTTCTTGTCGATGCCGATTTCCGAACAGTCGAAGCGAAAAATCCTGTGGGATAATTGCGCCAAGCTTTACAATCATCATTAGCTATTGAACTCGCGGAGGAACTCGCCATGTTCGGTTCCGCGCAATCCAGAGTTCCTTCTCGATACCAGTCTGCTCGCCGAAGTGGAGCGCGAACGGAAAAAATAACCATGAATACTATGATCCCGCCAATTGTATTCCTGATTGTCCTGCTGTTGCCGGTTTCGGGCTTCAGCCAAATTAAAGTCCGCGCCGCCTATGGCACGCCAAGTCTCAGCCAGGTGGTTTTTCCGCTCGGTGTGCAGGCCGGGACTTTTGGCCGGCACGGAATTACGGTGGAACCGCTGTATATCGCCGGCCGTTCGATCAATCTTTTGTTGAGCGGCGATGTGCAGTTTGGTTTTACCGGCGGGCCGCAGACGGTGCATGCGCGGCTTTCCGGCGCCGATCTGATAACCATTGCCGGGCTTAATCGCCTGGGCCAGATGATTGTCGCCCATCCCTCGATCAAGTCGCCCCAGGATCTCATCGGCAAGAAAGTCGGCATCGGGGTTTTCGGCACCACCGCCGACTACGGCATGCGGCTTGGTCTGCGCAAGCTCAACTTGCGGCCCAACAAAGAAGTGACCTTCATTCAAGTCGGCGATGTTCCTGCGCGCATCGCCGCGGTGACATCAGGCGCCGTCCATGCCGTTGTCTTGAGCAGCTTCGACAAGCATTTTCTCGAGCAGCATGGGCTGCGACTGTTGGCTGAAACGGAGGACATCGATTTTATGGGCTCGGGAATCATGGTAACGGAATCCTTTGCGCGGGCGAACCGCGATACCGTCATGCGTCTGTTGCGCGGTGTCGTCGATACCATTCGATTCATCAAAACCGATCCCAAGCGCACCACCGAACTGCTGGGCAAAATCTACCGCGAGAACGATCCCGTCGTATTGACGCGGCGCTACCAGACGTTGCTGGGAGTTTATCCGGATTACCCGTTAGTATCGGTGAGCGCGATTCAATCGATCATCGACGTGCTCAAGGAAGACGGCAAGATCAAAGATGCGCCGCCGGCGCGGACGTTTATCGATATGAGCTATCTGCGCGCGGTGGAGAACGAGCGGGCAAAATAATTGGTTCAAGGGTTCAAGAGTTCAATCGGAGCTTTGCGACCAAAATCATTGATCGTTGACCCGAAAGCGTCAGCTTGCTATCCCATAAAACTTCACGCAGTTATCCCACAGGATCTTTCTGCGGCTATCCGCCGGCATCTCCTGATGAAAAAACTCCTGCGTCGCCTTGGGAAAGTCCGAATCGCTGTGCGGGTAGTCCGATGAGAACACAATATTGTCGTCGCCAAGCTGTTGCACCACGAAGCCAACATCGGCTTCGTCGCCCTCGCAACCGATCACGCAATTGCGTTTGAAATAATCGCTGGGCTTCATGGTGAGCAGCGGCGCGTCGTTTTTGCCGAGCTGAGCCCAGTGGCGGTCCATGCGCTGCAGCCATGAAGGCGCCCAGCCGCAGTTGCACTCCAAGAACGCGACTTTGAGCTGGGGAAAGCGCTCCAGCACGCCGCCGACGATGATGTCGACCATGGTCACCATCTGACCGGTGACATGAGTGCAAATATGGCGCAGCAGGCGGTTGCCCATGCCGAAGCGTTCGAGATGCGGATAGTGGCCGGAGTTGGTGCATTCATGAAATCCTACGGTCATGCCGTTTTCTTCGAGCTCAGCCCAGAGCGGCTCCCAGTAAACACTGAACCATGTTTGTCCGGGCAGCGGCGTGGCGCGCAGGAAGGCGCTGACAAACCCCAACTTTTCGCGGGCGCGTTTCGCTTCGCGCACGGCCAGGGAAACATCGTGGGGCGGCAGCAAGGCGGCGCCAAAGAGCCGCTGCGGATTCTCCTGGCAGAAGTCATAGAGCCAATCGTTATAAGCGCGGCAGATCGCTTCGGCTAATAGCGGGTCCATGTCGGGCATGGTCATGATATGCAGGCACGCCGTGGGAAACAGCACGGCGACGTCGATGCCCTCGATGTCCATCGCTTCGAGCTGCGACTTGGCGTTGAAATTCTGTTGGCGCGCGAAGTCGATGACATCGCCGCGGGTAGTGTTACGTTTGCCGCTGATCATGCGCAAGTCATGAGCAAGCGTCGGACTATTTTGGCGCGGCTCTTTGCCGTCGATCATCAACAGATTCAAATCGCCGC
Organism: Thermodesulfobacteriota bacterium; assembly: GCA_041749055.1. Lineage (GTDB taxonomy): Bacteria > Desulfobacterota > Binatia > UBA9968 > UBA9968 > DP-20. Next base: position 3,769 of record JBGTCC010000025.1, read on the forward strand.
GGGTCGGCACCCGCACCGGCCGCGGCGCGCGGTCTTTGAAGCGCGGGTCAATATATTTCTCCCATAGATCCAAGGGCTCCATGATATGCATGTCGGAATCGATGATTTTAAATCCGTTCTTCATGATTAAACCTCGCTGCAATCCTGTTTAAATCGTTCAAGCGCGTTGCTCCATTCAAGCCGTTAACATCGATCTCGCTGATTGGTTCGAGTACAACTATTTGTGCAGACCTGTCAAGGCGGAATTATTAGCTTGACAGTGGCGCAGGCGTAGGCTTAGAAGTGCGGCAGGCGAGTCGTTCTGGAGGTTGCACGATGGCGCGAGTTATCGCTGGAATAAACTGTAAATTTTTTCGGCCAGGGATTACGCTTGGCGGCTTACTAATCTGCTACTTCCTCCTTCAGTTCCTGCCGGGCGGTGATACCGCAGCGGCCGAGCTTTCGCGTTTGCGCATAAGTATCCCCGGCCTCGGTTCTACGTCTTATCCGTTGATTATGGCGCAGAAAAAGGGCTTTTTTCGCGCCGAGGGATTCGACGTCGAGCTGATTCCCATGACCGGCGGACTGGCGGTGAAAACCCTGATGGCCGGCGAGGTCAACCTCACTTCCGCGGGAACTTTGGTGGCGACCATGCAAGGCGCCAAGCTGAAACTTTTAATGGGTTTCATTCGCCAATTGCCCTACGACATGGTCGCGGCGCCGGAGATTAAGCGAGTCGAAGATCTGCGCGGTAAAAAAGTTGCGGTTGCCGATCGCGGCAGCGTTACATTCATGGTCGCTCGCTCGATTCTTCAGAGCCACGGTTTGGAAGTCGACAAGGATGTCACGATTCTCGCCCTCGGCCGTCCCGATGTGCGCTATCAGGCGCTGCTGATGGGCACGGTGCAGGGGGTCATCGCCAATGTCGACGGCACCGGATTGCTCGAACCCAAGGGGTTTCATTCCGTTGCTCAAGCCGGGAAATACGGCAAGGGTTTTGCCGGATCGATCTCGGTGACGCAGGATTTGCTGGATAAGCGGCCCGACGAAGTCATGAAATACCTGCGCGCAGCTTTGAAAGGGTCCCGCGCCTATCTGGCGTTGCGCGACGAGGCGATCAAGATTACTTCACAGTGGACCAAAATCACGCCTGCCAACGCCGCCAAGGTGCACGACTATCTATCCACCGGAGCTTTGGCGCCGGATGGCTTGCTCGATCGCGAGACCATGGAAGCGGCAATCAACGAAGCGCGCGAAGCGAGCGGCATCAAGCGCACCGTTAAGCCCGAAGAGATTTTCGATTTTCGCTTGACCCAGCGGGTGAATGACGAGTTGCAGGGGTGGAAGCCGTAAGAAACACGCGACAGGCAATAGAAAGGCCCGACCCGCTATCGACCCTCGATCGATTTTTTCTGGCATCAAAATAATTGGGCAATTTAGGCAGGTCTGGCACAGATTCCCCTCCTGGCCGACGCCGTTTACTGAGCAACCCCTTCTGCCGATGCGAGCAGCTTCCTCTCCCCGGCTTAGCACCTTTGTGATATGCTGACCAGGTCGCTTCGAAACAGGGAAGGATGTAACCGCGATGAAGGACTGGCGAGAGCGCATTAGCAGCGATCCCAATGTTTGTCACGGCAAACCGTGTATTGAGGGAACACGCATAGGGATCTCCTTGATCGTAGATAACTTGGCGGCCGGTGCCA
>JBGTCC010000026.1:0-3256 GCA_041749055.1 Thermodesulfobacteriota bacterium
CAAAGTTCCGAGTGAGCCGGTGAAAAGCTTGCACATGTCGTAGCCGGCGACGTTCTTGACGACCTTGCCGCCGGCTTTGATAATCTCGCCTGACGCCAGGACTACTTTCATGCCGATGACCAGGTCGCGCACACTGCCGAAACTGCCGCGCCGCGGCCCGTTCAGATTGGCCGCGACGATACCGCCGATGGTCGAGCGCTCTGGTAACGGTGGATCGAAGGGGACGAACTGCTGTTCCGCAGCGATGACGTTTTGCAGCGCGTTGAGGGTCATGCCGCTTTGCACTGTGGCCGTGAGATTGGCCGGATCATGCTCGATGACTTGATTGAGCCGAGAGGTTCTCATGACGGCATCGAGAGACCGCGGCGGATTTCCCAAACCGATCGCCGTTCCGCCACCCCAGGGTGAGATGGTCGCCAGCGCTGCCGCACAAACTTTCACGACGCCGGCTAATTGTTCCACTGTCGCGGGTGTGCAGGTCAGCGCCGGCGTGACACTGTCGATCGCGTGATCCGCGAGCAGACTTTTCTCAGCAGTGACCCACTCGGGGCCGATGATCGCCGATAGCTGCTGGGCAAGCTGATGCGCAGAAAGGATCATGGTTTTAGCGGCGCCTCGCCATAGGCGCGGTCGAGCAGATCAATCAAATGATAGACCGGCAGACTCGGGCCGTAGTGTTGCGCGCCGTAGCGTAGTTGAAGCATGCAGCCGGGATTGGGCGCGACCACGGCGTCGGCATTGGCCGCGCCGACAGCTTGCATTTTTTCTTTGAGCAGCAGTTGCGACATGCCCGCATGGGTTAAATTGTAAATGCCGGCGCTGCCGCAGCAGCGGTCGCTGCCGTCCATTTCAACCAATTTCAGTCCGGGGATCGCTCGCAATAGCTCACGCGGTTGGCGGCGAATCTTTTGGCCATGGGCGAGGTGGCAGGGGTCTTGGTAGGTGACGGTCAAATTTATCGGCTGCAATGCGCCGACTAGACCGAGCCCGGCGAGAAATTCGCCGGCGTCTTTTACCAGGGCGGTGAAGCGCCTGGCTTTCTCGGCGTAGGACGTATCGTCACGCAGGAGGAAATCATATTCCTTCATCGCCGCGCCGCAGCCGGCGGAATTGACGACGATGGCATCTAAGCCGGCATCTTGGCCGACTGCTAGAAACGCATCGATATTACGCCGCGCCATCTGCTTAGCGACTACTTGCTCGCCGTTGTGGATATTCAAAGCGCCACAGCAAGATTGCCTGGGGAAAATCACCTCGCAACCGCTGCGCCGCAGCACCCGCACCGTGGCTTCGTTCACGTCGCCGAAGAGCAGCGGCATGACGCAGCCGTTAAGCATGGCGACGCGGGCGCGGCGCGGACCGATGGCGGGCAGAATGTTCGCCGCCGGCTGAAAAAACTTTGACGGGATCGCCGGCAGCATGGCATCGAGATCGCGCAGTTTCCCAGGCATCAGCCGGCGCATGAGTTTCTGTAGGCCGGTGCGCTGGTACAGGCGCAAAAGTGTGAACGCCAGTTTTAGCCTTGCGGCGTGGGGCAGTATCTGCGTGAAGACGAAGTTCAATAGCGCTTTGGCCGCCGGCGACCCCGGCGGGCCGATATGTTCGCGGGCGGTTTCGGCGATGCGGCCATACTGCACGCCGGAGGGACAAGCGGACTCGCAGGCGCGGCAGAGCAGGCAAAGTTGCAGATGCTCTTTGAAGCGATCGTTCAACTCGATGCGCCCGTCGGCGGCAGCTTTGACCAGATGGATTCTGCCGCGCGGCGATTCCGCCTCGAGACGAGTGACGCGGTAGGTCGGACATTGGTTCAAGCACAAGCCGCAGTGCACGCATTGGTAGAGTTCGGAAAGATCCAGGCTCGGTACTCGCGATTTGTCCCCGGCATCGGAGGTGTGGTGGGTGTGTTCCAAGTGCGACCTTTACTGGTTTCGAGTTTCGAGTCAGAGAGGACCGGTTCCGAGTTAACCCGAAACAGGTAACCCAAGACCCGAAACGTATTCAGTCATATCCACAGCCCCGCTGGAATCTTTGCCGGCTCCAACCGCACCTCGCCACAGCTCGCCGGGGTCGGAAAAAGTTTCGCCGGATTGAAGCGATTGTCCGGGTCGAAGACATGGCGCACGCGGGTCATGGCGGCGAGATCGGCATCGTTGAACAGCAAGCCGATGTAGGCCTTTTTTTCCATGCCGACGCCATGTTCGCCGGTGATGCTGCCGCCCAATTCGACGCAGGCGCGCAGGGTCGCCGCGCCGGCTGCGATGACGCGCTCCAGCTCGCCGGGTTTACGCATGTCGAACAGAATATTCGGGTGCAGATTGCCGTCGCCGGCATGAAACACGTTGGCGATGGTTAAGTCAAATTCTTTGCCGATGGCGGCGACGCGGCGCATCATTTCCGGCAATCGGCTGCGCGGCACGACGCCATCTTGGACGTAATAATTGGGCGCCAACGCGCCCATGGCGCCGAAGGCGCCTTTGCGGCCTTTCCATAACAATTGCCGCTGGGCTTCATCCTGGGCGACGCGCACTTCGCGGGCGCCGTTGAGCTGGCAAACTTCACTGGCGAGCTGTATCGACCGTTCGCTATGCTCGCTCAGCCCTTCGACTTCGACGATCAGCACCGCCGCGGCGTCGCGTGGAAAGCCCACCGGCGCGCCGCGCTCGACCGCTTCGATGGCGGTTTGATCCATGATTTCCAGCGCCGCTGGAATAATTCCTGCCGCGGTAATATCGACGACGGTTTTGGTGGCAAAGTCCATGTCGTCGAAGATCGCGAGCAGGGTACGCACAGACTCGCGGATCGGCATGAGCTTGACGGCGATTTTCGTGACGATGCCCATGGTTCCCTCGGAGCCGACGAATACGCCGCAGAGATCGTAGCCCGGCGTGTCGGGAACTTCGCCGCCCAGCCAGACGATTGCACCATCGTCCAGGACGACTTCGATGCCTAGTACATGATTGGTGGTGACGCCGTAGGCCAGCGTGTGCGGCCCGCCGGAATTATTTGCCACGTTGCCGCCGATGGAACAAGCGGCCTGGCTGCTCGGATCGGGGGCGTAGAAAAAGCCTTCCTTGGCGACCGCTTTGGTGACATCGAGGTTGATGACGCCGGGTTCGACGATGGCGAGACGATTCGTTAAATCGATTTTTAGAATTCGATCTAAACGCGTGAGCGACAAGATGATGCCGCCTTCGGCCGGCACCGAGCCGCCGGCCAGGCCGGTGCCTGAGCCGCGCGGGACGATCGGCACATTGGC